>NZ_JARZHI010000097.1:0-33160 GCF_029946465.1 Polyangium sorediatum | reverse complement strand
ATCCAACATCTCCCCCTCTAAATGTCGTCAGAGGGGGCGAATGTACCGATGGGAGATGGGACCAATGCTCAGGGCCGTGCCTGGTCCGGGGTCGAGGGGGCGGACAGCCCCCCGCGGGGTCCGGGGCGGCGCCCCGGCGCAACGGCGGTTAGCGGGTGAGCCCGGCGCGCGCGAGGATCTGCCCGAGATCGTCGCCGTGGCTTGCGCGTGCGCCGAGGGATTCGAAGAACGCGACCTCGTGTGCTGCGGGTGCGTGTGGGCCTGTGACCATGTGCACCTGCATTCCGAGCGCGAGTGGGAGTGCGAGGTCGAGCTCGTAGATGTCTCCGCAGACGAGCACCTCCTCGGGCGCGACGTTTGTCGTTTGGAGGATCTGCGCGATCCGCTCCCAGTAGCGGCCGCGGCGCGGGTACACGGGGCGTTCGAGGCCTGGCAGGTGGATTTCTGCGGGCACGCGCGAGAAGCGCGCGTCGTTGGCCTCGGGCTCGGCCACGACGTACTTGCGCGCGTCGCCGTGCACCTCGATCCGCGAGAGACCTTCGGGCGCCAGCGTTCGGAGCTTCTTCAGCGCTGCCTCTGTGCGTGCGTTCGTGACGACGAACGTTGGCAGGCCCGAGGCTGCGAGGGCTTCGAGGACCTCCTTTGCGCGCGGCCGGAACGCGGTCAGCGTTTGCTCGTAGGCGAGGTGATACAGGACCGTCAGCACGGCCGTGCGGGTCGCTTCGCCGCGCAGGACGCCGTACTTCTCGAAGAGGAGCTGCGCGATGCTCGTCGAGCGGATGTAGGGATCGGCGCCAGCGGGCGCGACGATTCGCCCGTCGTGGATCCAGCCGTAACGACCGGGGTTTCGCGCGAGCTCGGCGGCGCGTTCTTCCCAGACGGCGACATCTTCTCGACCGAGGAGATCAAAGATTGCGTTTCGGTACACCTCTACGAACGGCGCGGCTTCGCGCTCGACGTCGGTGAACGTGCCGTCGAAATCGAGGATGATGCACTTCGTTGCCACGACGCTCCTCCGCTCAGAGGCTGGTCTTCTCGCTCGTGAAGTTGTCCCGGATCCACGTGGAGAAGCCGGGGATCTGGAGCCGCGCGAGCAGCGGCAGGAAGGCTCGCTCCACGCGGTCTTCGCGTGCGATGAGGTGGAAGGGGCGCACGCCGACGTCGTTCGATGCGAGCACGAACGGCATGATCTCCGTCCGGCCCTCCTCGAACGCGTCGAAGAGCAGCGACGCCTTGACGTAGGCCGCCGAGATCTCCAGGAACGCCGGCCGCACGCCGCGCAGGTACCGGCTGAAGGGCTCGGCGATCACGCGCTTCTGCGCGGAATCGACGAGCCCTGCTGCTTCGAGTTGCCGCCGCAGGAACTCGCTCGCCGACGCGCCGGGCATCTCTCGCGCGCGCCGCTCGCGCTCGTAGCCCTCGGCCACCACGACGAGCGCGTAGTCGGCCTGTGAGAGGGCCGCGGCGGTCTCGCGCAGCACGGCCTCCGGGAACTGGAAGAAGGGCAGCACGATGAGGTGCGCGCGCGCCGCCACGCCGCAGTGCAGCGCGTGCCGGCCGCTCCGGTTGCCCATCATCTCGAGCAGGTAGATCCGCTTGTGCGTGTAGGCGTCTTCGTAGAGCCCGCGCGCGATCGTCGCGCCTGCCTCGACGCCCGAGAGGAAGCCGATTGCGCGATCGCCGGCGAGATCGTTGTCGATCGAGACGTTCACGAAGCCCGTGGGCACCCGCGGCGAGATCTCGCCGAGCAGCGCGCGCAGGCCCTCGAACGTGCCATTGCCGCCCACGCCGACGAGGTGCGAAAACCCTTGGGTTCGCAGCGTCTCCGCGGCGGCGCGCCGATTTTGCGCGTCGTGGAAACCGAGGTAACGCTCGCTGCGGAAGTCGCTCCCGGCGTCGAGGACGCGGCGGCCCATGCTGCGGGCTGGGATGCCCTTGGCGAGCAGGGCGTAGCGCTCGCGGCGGCTCACGATGAGCCGCTCGAAGCGCGGCTCGTTCGTCGCGTCGGGCGTGAGCGAGCGGAAGCCCTCGGTCGCGGCCCAGACCTCGTAGCCGCGGCGGGAAGCCTCCTCGGTGAGCGCGACGGCGACCGACGCGTATCCCGGCGCGTTGCCCCCGTCGAACACGAGAAGCAGACGCCGCTCCGACGGCGGCATCGCGGCGGGTGTCCCGAACTCCACGAGGTTCGTCATGCGAGAGGCGCGTAGCACGAACGGGGGGTCGGTTGGAAGATCGACCGGCACGGATCGGGCCGATCGCTCTGCCGCGAATCGCGGTCGGGGTGCACGCCGCGCTCGGGCGCGCCCGTTTCCCGGGGGCAAACGCCGGGTCCGTATCTGTTTCCTCGTCGAATCTGTACGCGCCCCGTGCATCGGAGCGCTGGTCAGCGCCGTTTCCACGGATGGTTTTTGATGCGATGAGGACGGTAAGAGAGCCTGGTAAATACTTTTATCGCTCGAACCCGACAAAATCGCGACTGCATTCGAGACGGGGACGTGTATCCTGCTTATGGAGGTGACGATCTTGAAACGACGCATGTTCTTTCCGCTGTTCGCCCTCGCCCTCGGGCTCGCCGGTTGCAGCGACGACGTGGCCTCCGAGGAGGACGCGCGCCGCGCCTATGAAAGCCTCGACAAATCGATCGACAAGGCCATGCAGCTCGGCTTCCAGGGCTTCAATGCCGCGTCGAGCGCGAACATCGACCCGCAGACGGCCAACGGGGACAGGACGGGCACCCTCACCATCAGCGGCAAGGTGGATCAGGGCTCGTCCACCAACAAAACCATGACCCTGAACGAGGCCTTGAAGGAGTACTCCGACGATGGCGAGGTCACGTACAACACCTCGGGCACGGGGCCGGTCCTCGACCTGAAGCTCAATGGGATTCCCGATGGCACGATCACGGGCACGCTCGTCGGAGCGTTCACGATGTCGGGCGCGCTCGAAGGCAACGTGACGCTGGACCTCACGATCAGCGGCGAGCTCCAGCCCACGATGGCCGATCCGATGAAGATCGAGCGCAAGCCGGGGACGACGAAGATCTCCGGGAAGGCGACGAGCGATTACGGCGTGTACGACGTGAACCTGACCCGCTGACGATTTTCCTTCCCCGCGCGCTCGCCGCCGCGCATCGTTCCTTTCGTGCGCTCGCCTCGTTCGTTCGCCTCGCTCCTCGTCCTCGCCGCGCTCGGATCGGCCTGTGGCGCGACCACGCCGCCCCCCGAGCCGGCGCCTCCACCCGTGATCCTCACGGACAACCCGAACGCGCCGCCGCCTGCGCCCGTCGCCGCGGCCGAGGAGCCGCCCGCGCCCGAACCCGAACCCGCGCCGCCGCCTGCGCCCGAGCCACGCAATCCCGCGGAAATCCTTGCCCCCTCGCCGTGGCTCGCCGGGCCCACGAGCCCCGGCGCATTCACGCTCGAAGGCGGCCGGCTCGTCGTCAAGGAGCCCATCGAGTTCGACACGGGCAAAGAGAGCCTCAAGGCCACGAGCGGGCCGGCCCTCGATTTCGTGGCCGCGTTCCTCCAGGCCAAACCCGAGATCACGCTCTTCCGCATCGAGGGCCACTCCGACAGCCAGGGCAACGCGGCCATGAACCTCGAGCTCTCGGGCCGCCGCGCGCTCTCCCTCGCCCGCGCGCTCGCCGCACGCGGGGTCGATTGCAAGCGGCTCCTCCCCGTCGGCTTCGGCGAGGTGAAGCCCATCGCCGACAACCGCACCGCGGAGGGGCGCAAGCAAAACCGGCGCATGGAGTTCGTCGTGGCCGCGCTCAAAGGCAGGGCCGTGATGGGCATGCCGGTCGACGGCGGCGGGCGTGCCTCCGGGGATCCCTGCCCCTGAAGATGTTTGGCCGGAAAACCGTGGTGTCAGTCGCCCCGCGCCAGCACGACCACCGAGTAGCCGACCGCCGGGACGCGGCCCGGGTTGTGGTAGGAGTGCCGCTGATCGCCGCGGAACACCACGACGTCGCCCTCGGCGACCTCGAAGCGCTCGCCTGCGACCCAAAGCTGGAACTCGCCCGCCTCGACCGTGAGGTATTCACGCGTGCCCGGCGTGTGCGGGACACCCGTCATCCGGCCGGAAGGGGCGACCTCGATGCGATCGATCTCCATGCCAGGAATGGGGTCCGGCAGGAGCTTCCGCACGAGGGCTTGTCCCGGCGTGCGCACGGGCAAGGTCCCGCGCGGGTAGTGGCGCGCGGCGCTGCGCGGGGCGCTCAGGAGCTCTTCGATGGACACCTGGAGCGCGGACGCGGCGCGGTTCAAGACCGCGAGCGTCGGGTTCGCCTCGCCGGACTCGAGGTGCGCCCACGTCGCGCGCGGCAGCCCGCCGAGCTTGGCCATCTGCTGCTGCGTGAACCCCCGCGCCTCCCGGAGCTGCTTGACGTTCTTCGCGAGCCTCCCCGCGAGATCCCGATCCCCATCCATGGGTCCGAAGGAAACCAGGTTCCAACCCCTTGGCGCAAGCTCCAACGACTCGGCATCCGCCCCGCCGCGCGCTGAGGGCGCGTGTCCTCACCTCCCCCGCGCAACCTGATGCCTCGCCGCCTCGGATCGAGGCACCTCGTACATCGAAATCGAGCGCTTGTGGAGGCACGTCGGCCCGGATACGTTCCGGCACGGGTATTGCTGAGGGGCACATTCATCATGAGCGAAACGATTCAAAAGTACATCGATTTGGCCGTTCAGATCGGCATGAACGTGGGGTTGAAGATCCTCGGGGCGATCGTCCTCTGGATCGTCGGCCGGATCGTGATCCGCGCGGTGCTCGGCATCCTCGAGCGCAGCCTCCAGGCGCGGAAGATCGACGATACGGTCACGAAGTACATGGGCTCGGTGGCGGGCGTCCTGCTCAACATCCTGCTCCTGCTCTCGGTGCTCAGCGTCTTCGGCATCGAGACGACGACGTTCGCCGGCCTGCTCGCGGCGGCGGGCGTGGCGATCGGCGTCGCGTGGTCGGGCCTGCTCTCGAACCTCGCGTCGGGCGTCTTCATGATCGTGCTCCGGCCCTTCAAGGTGGGCGATTACGTCATCGCAGGCGGCGTCGAGGGCACGGTGCACGCGATCGGCCTCTTCGTCACGGCGATCGACTCGCCCGACAACGTCCGTACCTTCGTGGGCAACGGCAAGATCTTCAGCGACACGATCAAGAACTTCTCGGAAAACCCCTATCGCCGCGTGGAGCTCGTCGCGCAGCTCTCGGGTGGGGCCGACGTGCACAAGGCCATCGCGGTGCTGAAGGAGAAGCTCAAGACGATCCCGAACGTCGCGAAGACGCCGGCGCCGGACGTCGAGCTGCTCACCTTCACGCTCGCCGGCCCCGTGCTCGCCGTGCGCCCGTATTGCCACACGGCGCATTATTGGGGCGTGTATTTCGCGGCGAACGAGATCATCAACGACGAGATCGGCAAGCTCGGCTTCCCGGCCCCGGCGAACCCGATCCTCATCACCGAGCACAAGAAGGCGGCCGCCGCCTGAGTCTCGCGCCCCTCGCCTAGCGCGCCCGCGACAACCAGAACGTGACGTTCGGCCCGTCGCGGCGCCCGGGCGGCATGTTTTGCCGGTCGTAGATCACGAGCGGCACCTCCCCCTGCATCACCACCTCCGCGTCGAGCTTCTGCCGGAGCTCGCTGCACGTCCCCGCATACGCCTCGTCCGGCGATTTTCCGGACCAACACGGCAGGCCCTCATAGAGGTACAGGCAGGCGGGCGGGTCGCGGAGCAGCTCTTCGAGCGGCTTTTCGATCTTCACCTCGGGGATCACGCCGGGGGCGAACGCGGGGGCGACACGATAACGATCCTTCAGGAGATCCCCCCCGGTACGCGCCCCCATGCGGGCGAAGCGGAGCTCTTTCGCCTGCGCGTCCGCGCCGACGTACTCGATCACGGTGCAGCCCTCGGGCACGATCTCGCGGGCCTTCTGCACGAACGCGTGCTCCTGCATCTCGGTGTAGCCGAGGTCCTGGATCCATCCGCGATGCAGCAAAGGCGCCGCGATGAGCGCCCCACAAGCGACGAGGACACCCACGCGGTGCCGGTCCCATAGCCACGGCACGGCGCTCGCGCCGAGGAGCAGGAAGGGGACGACGAGGTGCAAGTGATACCGCGGGCGCATCGTCTCCTCCATGACGAAGGCGTGCGTGATCGTGAACATCCCGAGCCAGCCGAGGAGGAAGACGACGAGCCTGCGCTCGCCCGCCCGATAAGCGAGGACCGCCCCCGCGACGGCGAGCACCACGAGCACCGGCGGCGTGACGGCGGGATCGGTGAGCACGAAGAGCTTCGGCACGAGGAACGCGCGCCCCGTGTGGAGGAGCCAGCTCGGCCCAAAGAGAGCCGCTTTCACGGCCGCGTCGTTCGTCGAGAGGAACACCGGAAACACGAGCGCGCCCATTCCGGTGATGACGAGCACGCCGATCACGCGCCGCACGGGAGGCGCCGTCTCCGGGTGGAGCAAGACGACGGCGGCCATGTAGACGACGATGAACAGGATGTTCAGCGGCCGGAGCAGGTACCCCGTGTAAAGCGCGGCCGGCAGGCAGGCGATCGCGACGATACGGAAGACGCGCGAGGGGTCGCGGAGCCACGCGTGGATGAGCGCGAACGAGAGCGAGGTGATCACGAGCGAGGGGACGAATGCGTCCTCGCAGCGCGAGAAGCGGATGTGCTGCGGCAAGAGCGCGACGGCGTACGCGGCGAAGAGCCCGGCGCGAGGATCCCGGAGGAGGTAGGTCGCGTGGCCGAAGAGCACGAGCGGCATCGCGGCGGCATACCCGAAGTTCGTCCACGCAATGACGTCGGTCAGGTAAAACGGGCCGCCAGCGCGCGCGGCGAGCGCCTCGAGCACCGGGCCCTCGGCGACGGCGCGAACGTTCGGCCAGAGGCGCGTCCAGGGCCAGGCGCCGAGGAACGAGACCGGCGAAAGCCAAAGCCGCGTGGCCGCGCCGACGAAGACGATCGCGGCGAGCGCCGCGCGGATCCACGCAGGCTCGTCCCGCGTGAGCCGAACGGCGAGGACGGTGGCGAGCGCGACGAACCCGAAGAGCGCGACGATCCCGTCGAGATCACCCCATTGCCCCGCGGCGTAGGCCGCGACGCGCGCCTGGATCGGGGCCACGCCGGACGAACGCGGAGCGGCCCTCGGACGCGGCTCGATCCACAGGTCGCCGTGATCATTTCGCGCGAGGGCTTCGAGGAGCTTCGCGACGGCCTTTTCGGCATCGGGATCCCCCGTGGGATCACGCACGGCGACGAAGCTCGACGATCGCGGGGCGTCGGGGCGCGCGGCGTCATCGTCCGGGTGGACGAGGGAGAGCTTCACCTCGCGCCCTTTCGTTTCGTGCAAGCTGACGACGATCCGTTGCTGCTCGATGGAGACATTCCAGAGCGCGAACCCCGCGGCGATCTCCGTGCCCAGCGTGAAGGGCGCGAAGAGCGCGAGCACGTCTTTCTCGCGCCCACCGGGGAGCCTGTACGGATGCGCGGACGCGGCAGGCGCCCACGAGACGAGCGCGAGGACGAAGAGCAGGAGGGACAGGGCGGCCCGGCGAAACGTCACGGGCCGAGCGTACTCGATCCCGGCGCCGCTGGGACGTGACTCACCACGCGTACGCTTCCGGCGCGGCGCCGCCGGGGCCGGGGAAGATCTCGTCGAGCTTCTTCCGGGTCGCCTCGTCGAGCTTCAGATCGAGCGCACGTACGGTGGCGTCGAGCTGCTCGATCGTACGAGGACCAATGATCGGCCCGGTCACGGCGGGCTGCGCGAGGAGCCAGGCGAGCCCGACATCCGCGGCGGGTGCGCCGAGGGCGGCCGCGAGCGCCTCGAATCGTTCGAGTTTTTCGCGGTACTTGGTCAGGTTCTTTTGCGCGAAATCGGTGGCGAGCCGCCCTTCTTTTTCTTTCTTGAGGGCGCCGCCGAGGATGCCGCCCTTGAGCGGGCTCCACGGGAGGAGGCCGAGCCCGTAGTGCTGGCAGGCGGGGATCACCTCGAGCTCGATCGTGCGATCGATCAAGTTGTAGAGGCTCTGCTCGGAGACGAGCCCCAGGAAATGGCGCGATTTCGCGGCCTCGTTCGCCTGCGCGATGTGCCAGCCCGCGAAGTTCGACGAGCCCACGTAGATCACCTTGCCCTGCTGGACGAGGACCTCCATCGCTTGCCAGATCTCGTCCCACGGCGCGTTGCGATCGACGTGGTGCATCTGGTAGAGGTCGATGTGATCCGTCTTCATCCGCTGGAGCGACTCCTCGCACGCCCGCCGGATGTGCAGCGCCGAGAGGCGCGACGTATTCGGCCAGTCGCCCATGCCGCCGTAGACCTTCGTCGCGATCACGGTCTTCTCGCGGCGCCCGCCTCCCTGGGCGAACCAGCGGCCGATGATCTGCTCCGTCCAGCCCTCGCCCTGCTTCCAGCCGTACACGTTGGCCGTGTCGAAGAAGTTGAGCCCGAGATCGTGGGCGCGGTCCATGATGCGGAACGAGTCCTCTTCGCTCGTCTGGGGGCCGAAGTTCATCGTGCCGAGGCAAAGTCGGCTGACCTGGAGGGCCGTGCGGCCGAGTCGGGTGTATTGCATGGCGCGGCACCATACTCCCCGCGCCCGCGCCTGTCACCCGGGCAATTCAGAAGAGCGAGAGCTGGCGCCGCGCGCCCGTGACGTCGTCGAAATCGCGCCCGCCCGACAAACGCAGCACCGCGTCCGCGATCGGCTTGATCTGGTGCTCGACGTAATGTTCATGATCCAATGGGGACGAACGCGCGCTCGTGGGCTCGGGGCCGTTTTTCGTGACCACGTACGAGACGACGCGGCCCGCGTCCGCGCCGAGCCTGCGCGCCGCTTTTACGTGCGGCGGCGTGGTCTTCGTGTAGGCGTCGAGGGGCTTGCGGAGCGCCTTGCGGTAGACGAGCTCCGCGTCGAATCGGCCCGCCCGGAGGTCTTCGACGAACGCGAGGACAAACGGCTCCACGACGCGATCGTGAAAGACACGATCCAGGAGCTCGCGCTGGAATCGCCGCGCGATGGCGCTCGTATCTCGCCGGACCGCTTCGAGGCCAACAATCTCGACCTCGCCGTCCCCGCGCGGGCGATACACGAGCCCCGCGTACCGCTTCTTGCTGCCCTCGGCGCGGCCGCGCATCTCGGGCAGGAAAAACCGCGCGTACATCTTCGCGAATGCGAGGTCGAGGTGGCTCTGCACGGAGAACGCGCGGGCGAGCGCGTCATCGACCTCGGCAGCGATGTGCGCGCGGAGAGCGTCCGCATACGCCGCGGCTTTTTCGGGATCGGGCTCGCCCACGTCGACGAAGAGCGAGTCGGTGTCGCCGTAGAGCACGCGATGCCCGGGCCGCGACGCGGCGGCGGCGGCCGCGACGCGGATGACCCATTGCCCCGCGAGCGGGATCGCGCTCGCCACGGGCGGAGAAAACAGGCGCGACGCGGGGGATCCGAGCACGCCGTAGAGGGAGTTCATGAGGATCTTGATGGCCTGCGCGCGTTGCTCGTCGCCGCTCCGCCGCGCCTCCTGCCGCTCCGCGCCGAGCCGCGCCACGAGATCGGGCAGGATGCCCCGCTCATCGCGCCGGAACGTCGCGCCGCCGGGGACGTGAATCACGCTCGGATCCCCGGGAGGGCCTTCGCCCGCGAAGGTCATCGGGTCGATGTTGAAGGTGCGGATGAGGCTCGGGTAAAGAGATTTGAAGTCATAGACGAGGACGTTCCGAAAAAACCCGGGTTTGCCATCGAGGACGAGGCCACCCGCGAGCGGGCCCGTGTCGAGGTCGTCGTCACGGGTGACCGAGGGAGCGACGCGGCCGCGGCTTCGGATCTCGCCGAGGTAAAGTGAGTCCACGGCGGCGATCTGTGAGCCGACCCGATCGGGTGGCATGCCCGTGAGCAGGCTGCGCTCGACGGCGAGCTCGACGAGGCCAAGCTTCTGCACGATCTCCAGCACCAGCCGGGCATCTTCGAGGTTGTACGCGGCGAGCGCGGCAGGATCGTCGCGGAAGGCGGATTCGATGGCGTTGCCGCGGTTTTCGGGGCCAAACAGTTTTCCGCGGCCGAGGATCGTGCGCGCCGCGGTCTCCAGGCGATAGTCGTCGAGCCGCACGTACGCGCCCCGCACGAGCGCGAGCCCGTCGAGCACGACGCGGCCGGGGACGAACGCGCGCGCCTCGCGGGTGAAGCCGGGATCACGGCGGATCGTGGGGTTGCCCGAGGCGCGGCCGAGCGAGCAAGGGAGGCGCGCGCGGCGGGCGAACGTGACGAGCTGGGGGAGGTCGAAATCGGGCAGGCTCCAGCCCGTGAGCACGTCGGGGTCGGCCTTTTGGACGTGCTCGAAAAACGCGGCGAGGAGGGAGCGTTCGTCGGAAAAAACGTTGACAGACGGGGGGTATGGGGGCACAGCCCGGCTTGTCCGGGCGGAGCCCCCATCGTCAGAAGGCAAGTTCGTCGCAGCGCCGCCTTGCATGAGGAAGACACGCTCGCCACCTTGCCCCGCGGCCGCGATGGAGAAGAGGCGCGCGCCGTCGAGGCTGGTCTCGATGTCGAACGAGAGCACGGAGAGGCGCGGGACAAACGAGGCCGGCTCGATGCGCGGGTTCCTGTAGACGCGGCCCACGCCGCGGCGGCGCTCGAACGGGCCCTCGACGGAGAAGGCGCCGCGGATGCCGTGATCGACGAGGAAACGCTGTACGAAGCGCACGTCCGCTTCGAGCGCGATCACGCCGCTCGCGAGGAGCGATGCACGCAGCCCGGCGAGGCGCTCGGGGTTCGGGGCCTCGATTCGCAAGACGGGATCTCCGGCGAACGAGACGAGGGGCGTATCCGACAAGCGCTCGCCCGCGACGCGGCGCGCCACGGCCTCGTCCCGCGCGGGCACGAAGAAATAAGGACGATGCTGGTCGTGCACGAGGAGCGCAGGCTCGCCGCACGCGAGGACGGCATACAGGTGCACCTCGGTCCGATCGTCGTGGATCCGGTAGGTCGGAGTCAGGATGAATCCGCGTTCGGCCTTCACACGCGTCGTCCCGGAGCGTCTACCTGCTAGACGCTGTAGACCACAGCACGGCATTCGTTGCAAGCGGCAGGCCGTGCCGCGCTGCGGCATGAGATTATGGGGCAAGGTTCCCGGACGAACCACCCGGACGGAGGCGTCGAAACGCGGCTCGCCTGTTGAATCCGCGTGCTCGCGTGTGGACGGGGGTGTATCGTCGTGACCGTACTTTTCACCTGGAGCTCGGACGATGGGCCACGATCATCGCATGAACCGGAGGCAATTCATCGAGATGGGAGCATCGAGCATCGCGGCGGCGTCGGCGAGCGGGTTCCTGCTCGGCTGCGCGGGGCAGGCGCTCGAAAAGCCCACCACGGCCGCGGTCGTGCCCTCGGCCGACGCGCCGCGGGTCTCGTATTTCAGCCGATTCGGCGTGGACGAGGGGATGATCCGGGACGGGCTCGCGGACGCGCTCTCGCGCGGCGCCGATCACGCCGACCTCTTCTTCCAGCACCGCGTCTCCAATGGATTGCAGCTCGAAGACGGCGAGGTGAACCGCGCCTACACACGCGTCGAGCTCGGCGTGGGCGTGCGCGTGGTGCGCGGCGATCAGACGGGCTACGCGTATACGGAGGAGCTCACGCGCGAGGCGATCAAACGCGCGGCGCAGACGGCGGCCGCGGTCGCGGACGGGCCCGCGCGGCCCGCGCCCAAGGCGCTCGCGGTCGGGGCGGCGCTGCCGCAAAGGTACACGCTCGACGTGCCCTGGGACGGCATCAAGCCCGCGCAAAAGCTCCCGATCCTCGACGGCGTGAACGCGGCGATCTTCAAGATGGATGGCCGCATCAAGAAGGTGAGCGTCTTCTTCGCGGACGAGGCGGGCGCGATCCTCATCGCCGACAGCCTGGGCCGGCTCGTCGAGGATTTCCAGCCGATGACGGTCCTCTACGTCTCGTGTGTCGCCGAGCAAGGCGGCCGCAAGGAGACGAACGGCTACAACGTCGCCGGGCGGCGCGGGTTCGACTTTTATTCGCCGGAGACCGTGGGCCGCGTGGTGCGCGAGGCGGTCGCGCGGACGACGGTGCTCTTCGACGCGGTGCCGGCGCCGGCCGGGGAGATGCCCGTGGTGCTCGCGGCGGGCTCGTCGGGCATCCTCCTGCACGAGGCGATCGGCCACGGCATGGAGGCCGATTTCAATCGCAAGGGCACGTCGATCTACGCGGACAAGATCGGCAAGCCCATCGCCCAGCCTTTCGTGAACATCGTCGACGACGCGGCGCAGCCACACGCGCGCGGCGCGATCAACGTCGACGACGAGGGCAACCCGGCGGGCACGACGACGCTCGTCGATAAGGGCGTGCTCGCGACGTACATGCACGACTCCATCTCGGCGAAGCACTACGGCCTGAAGCCCACGGGCAACGGCCGACGGCAGAGCTACCAGCACCCGCCGATGCCGCGCATGCGGGCGACGTACATGCTGCCCGGGCCACACGAGCACGACGAGATCGTGGCCTCGGTGAAGCGGGGCATCTACTGCCAGAGTTTTTCGAACGGCCAGGTCCAGATCGGCGCCGGGGATTTCACGTTTTACGTGAAGAACGGCTTCCTCATCGAGGACGGCAAGCTCACCCGGCCGATCAAGGACGTGAACATCATCGGCAACGGCCCGCGGGTGCTCGAGCGCATCGACATGGTGGGCAAGGACCTCGTCATCGACGAGGGCGGCTGGACCTGCGGCAAGGACGTGCAGAGCGTGCCCGTCTCGCAGGGCATTCCCACGGTGCGCGTCTCCTCGATCACGGTGGGCGGTCAGGGCGGAACCCAGGGCGGCAAGGCGAGCGCGAAGGGCTGAGGGAGCGTCATGACGAACGAAGCCATGCTGCAAATCGCCAGGAACGCGGTTTCTCTGGCCAAACAAAAGGGAGCGGCGGAGGTCGCGGCCGTCGCGCGGGTGAAGCGGGACGTCGACGTCACCTGGCGCGACGGGAAGCTCGAAAAGATCACGGAGGCGACGAGCCGCGGGCTCGAGGTCCGGCTCTACGTCGACGGTCGGTACTCGACCTTCTCGACGAGTGATCTGCGCCCCGAGGGCCTCGCGTCGTTCCTCGACAACGCCATCGGCCTCACGCGCACGCTGGCGAAGGATCCGCACCGGAGCCTGCCGGATCCGGCGCTTTATTCGAAGGCGACGCCGGAGGGCCTGTCGATGGCCGATCCGAAGATCGAGAGCATCACCGCGCTCGATCTGCGCCGCACGGCGCAGTCCATGGAAGAGGCCGCGCGAAGCGTCAAGGGGAGCGAGGCGATCCTGAGCGTCACCACGAACGGCTACCATTCGTGGAGCGAGACGACGCAGGTGCATTCGAATGGGCTCGAAGCGAGCTTCGCAGGCACGGAGTTCTCGATCTCGGCCGACGTGAGCATCAAGGACGACGACGGGCGCAGGCCCGAGGAGGGCGAATACGCCTGGGTGCGGCTCTACGCGGATCTGCCCGACGTGGCCGCCGTGGGACGCCGCGCGACCGAGCGGGCGCTCGCGCGCCGGGGCGCCAAGAAGGCCCCCTCGGCCGTGATGCCGGTGCTCATCGACAACCGCGCCGCGGGCCGCTTTTTGAGTTATTTGCTCCGTCCGATCACCGGGGCCGCGCTGCAGCAGAAGCGCTCGTTCCTCGAAGGGTTCATGGGCAAACCGTTCGGCAGCGACAAGCTGGATTTCGCGGACGACCCGCTCCTGCCGAAGGGGCTCGGCACGCGCCCGTTCGATGGCGAGGGCCTGGCCGCGCGGCGGATGCCCGTCTTCGAGAAGGGCGTCCTCAAGAACCATTACATCGACACGTATTACGGCAAGAAGCTCAGCATGGCGCCGACCACGGGTGGCTCGACGAACATCGCCTGGAAGCTCGGCCCGAAGACGCAGGCCGCGCTCGCCCTCGACGTGAAGGAGGGCCTCCTCATCACGTCGTTCCTCGGCGGGAACTCGAACGACGCGACGGGCGATTTTTCGCTCGGCGTGCAGGGCTTCGTGATCCGCGGCGGCAAGATCGCCGAGCCGATCGCCGAGATGAACGTGTCCGGCCGCCACGTCGACGTGTGGAAGCGCCTCATCGCCGTCGGCAACGATCCCTTCGCCTATGGCACGAGCCGCACCCCGACGCTCGTCTTCGACGGCATGCAGGTCGCGGGGACCTGAGCCGACGAGAAGATTGATCGGGTGGACAACCGCTCGATGTTCTAGTTGTTCGGCGCTCCGGCGCAGATCCAGTTCGCCACCGTGGTGATCTGCGCCGAAGGCAGCATCCCGACCTTGGGCATCTTCGATCCCGAGCAGAGGTCGATGTTCATCATCTTGTCGATGAGGTAGCTCTGCGCGGGGTCGCCGGGCAGGACGAGCTTGCGGCCGTCATTGCATTGCGTAGCGGCGACGTTGACAAGCTCGGCATGCGCCTTTCCGACGCTCAGATCGAGCCCTTCCTGCGCGTTGACGCCCTTGTGGCAGCCGGCGGAAGCGCAGTTCGTGGTGAAGATGGGCTGCACGTCGACGGCGAACGAGACGCTCCCGCTGCCGCACGTGCAGGTCCCGCCCGCGCACGTTTGCCCGGCCGCGCACGTGTTGCCGCAGGCGCCGCAGTTGTTCGGATCGGTCTGCGTATCGACGCACGTGCCGCCGCAGGAGGCGCCTCCGCCGGGGCAAGCGCACGCGCCGTCGAGGCACGTCGTGCCCGCCGCGCATACCTTGCCGCACGCCCCGCAGTTTGCCGGGTCTGTGGTCGTGTTGATGCAGGCGCCATTGCAGGCCGAGGTCCCGGCCGGGCACGTACACATGCCGGCGATGCACGAGGCTCCGGCTGCGCAGGCGTTCCCGCACGCGCCGCAGTTCGTCACGCTCGTGCTCGTATCTACGCAGGATGCGCCGCAGGTCTCGAGCATCCCGCAGCTCGCGAGGCATGCGCCGCCATTGCAAACCTTCCCCGCCCCGCAGCTCGTGCCGCACGTGCCGCAGTTCATCGGGTCCGACGTTGTATCCACGCATTGACCGCTGCACGCCTCGAGCCCGCCTGGGCAAGCGCATTGCCCTCCCGCGCAGAGCGAGCCTTGCGGACAGGGTTTGTCGCAGCCGCCGCAGTTCGCATGGTCGACGGACGTGTCCAGGCAGGCGTCCCCGCACGCCGTGAGCGCCCCGCTGCACGCGCATGCGCCCCCGCCGCACGTGGCCCCGGGTGGACAAACCTTCCCGCAGGCGCCGCAGTTCGTGGGATCCGTGGCGAGGTCGACGCAGGTTTCGCCGCCGCACATTTCGCATGGCAGCGCGTCGGTGCCGCCGTCCGGCGTGCTGCCCTCGGGGAGGCCAGCGATCCAGGATTCGATGCATGCGATCTCCGCGGCCGGAAGGGGGCCCGTGGGTGGCATGCGGAGGCCGCAGCCGGGCATGGCCAGCCTCATTTTTTCGACCAGGAATGATTGATCGGGTTTGCCCGGCACCACGAGGACCTTGTTTTCGCAGGTGCCCGAGGGCGCCTCGACGAGCCGCTGCTCGACGCCCGCCGACGCGAGGTCGAGGAAGGCCGCGGGCTCGACGGAGGCATGACATCCCTGTTGTGAACAGGACCGCGCGAAGATGGTCTCCTGAATGGATCCGAGGTCCGGCGTGCACGTGTCTCCGGGCGTGGGCTGCGTGCTCGTCCCGGAGCAAGCCGAGACGAGCGCGCCCGCGGACGCCGCAAGCGAGACGAGGACCAACCAAGGAAAGGCTCGACGTCCTGATTTCGCGAAAGTCATGAACAGACCCTATCCAAATCGTTTGGCATTTGTAAATATTGAATTGCGCCGAAACACCCGCCCCCAGAAAATAGTGCCAGGCCGCTGGATTGAAAAATGGGCGGAAAGGCGGGAAAAGGTGGCGTGCGAGCGGGGATCCGGGCTGCCGGATCCCCGCCGTTCAGAAGCTCACTTGCAGATCTTCTTGCCCTTGACGCCGCAGGTGCCCGAGCAGCAATCCGAGCCGGCCGAGCAGGTCGCGCCGGAGGCGCCGCAGGTGGGCCCGCCGCCGCCACTGCCGCTGAGCAGGGCGTCGAGCGCGTTCTTCGCGCGCACGAGGCCATACCCGAAGTTCACGTCGCGGCCGGCCGCGCCAAGGTCCTCCGCCGTCGAGGTGAGCGCATTGCGGACGTCGTTGTTCGTCGCCGTCGGCTTCTGGCTCCAGATGAGCGCCGCGACGGCCGAGACGTGCGGCGTCGCCATCGAGGTGCCGTCCCACGCCTCGTATCCCGTGCCCGGGATCGTCTGGATCGTGTTCAGCGAGGCACTGGCGCCGAGCGAGCCCGCGACGAGGGCCTGGCCCTCTTCCATGCCAATGCTGATGGCCGGGATCGCGCTCGTGCCGTTGAGCGTGCCCGCGAAGCCGCCGGAGACGTTGTTGTAGATGACCGCGCCCGCGGCGCCGCCGGCCTGCGCATTGTTGACCTTGTCCGCGAAGCTGACGACGCCGCGCTGGCAGAGCACGATCTTGCCCGCCCACGCGCCGACCGAGTCGCAGAGACCGCCGTCGACGAGCGCACCCGAGACCGACTTCGCCGCCGCGCCATCGATGTTCGAGCCCGCGTAAGCGCTCGATCCCACGGTGAGGCTCGGCGTCGTCCACGGCACGGTCGAGAGGACCTGCACGCCCGGCGCCGTGATCTCGACGTCAGCGTTGTATTGCGAGAAGTCCGCCTTCGCCTTCGCCGAATCGACAGCCGCCACGGACATGACGGACGCGTACCCCGCCGGATACGAGGTCTTGTTGTTGCCGCCGTTGCCCGCGGCCGCGATATTGAGCACGCCCGCGGCGTTCGCATTGTCGAACGCGTTCTTCTCCGTCGTACTGGAGAAGCTGCCGCCGAGGCTCATGCTCACGACCTGCGCGCCCGCGCTCCGGCATTCGTTCAGCGCGGCCACGAGGTCCGAGGCGTACGACCAGGCGCAATCGGCGCCGTCGAAAACCTTCACGATGTGCAGCGAGACGTTGTTCGGCGCGACGCCGATGACGCCCTGCGAGTTGTTCACCGCAGCGATCGTACCGGCGACGTGCGTGCCGTGGCCGCAGGAGTCCGTGTTCCACGAAGTGCCGCTCTGCCCCGTGACAGGCAGGCCCTGGAGATCGGCGTGGCCGGCATGGAAGCCCGAGTCGATGATGCAGACCTTGGTGCTGCCCCCCGCGCTCGCGAAGGCGGAGTCGGTCGCCTGCACCATCGAAATGCCATACGGCGTCGTCTGGCCGTAAAGCTCCCGGCGCTGATCGACCTCGACGTACTCGACGTTCGGGTTGTTCGCCATGGCCTCGACCGCTGCGTCGGGCAGGTACACGGCGCTCGCCGCCTGCTCGGGCAACTCCCGCGCGACCTTGCCGCCCGCAGCCGCAATCGAGGCGCCACGCCGGCCGTAATCCTTGAACTTGATGATGTACCGGCCCTCGGCCGAGAGGGCGATCGGAGCGGCTCCCACGTCCTCCCCGCCTTCGTCCGCGCCGATGGCGCAAGCCGCAAGGCCGAGCGAAGCAATCACGAGCGCGAGAGAATGACGAAGATTGTGCGTCATGTCGGTTCCTTCCGGGATATGAAAATGATGGGCGGGCGTCGCCGATCAAAAACGACGACGAAATGGCCATGGCGTCGAGGACGCGCCACGCGCGCATCCGCGCGCCACGCGTATTCATCGCGCGCCTCGACACTCTGTATTGCAGCGTCACGCCGTGGTTGGGTCAACGCGCGAGGGGCTCACCAAGGTGGGCTGTGACGCAGATCCGACGAGACCCCTTCGGGAACCGGAGCCGCCCGCGTGAACAGGAATATTATTCTGCTTGGGGCAACATTGCAAGCGGTTCCATTTCGAAAATAATGTATGCGAACCTGGTCCAATCATTGACCAGAACTCGTGAACGCCCAGGTCACGCACGTGACCAGGGCATGGCGACATGGACGCACGGCGCCGCCGGCCGAGCCGCGCTCGGCGGGCTCCGAATCCCTCGCGCGAGGCCGAGAACGCATTCGCCTCCTCCAGCGCCTCCGGGTCGACGGGCGTCGACGGGCTTCCTCACGTGTTCGTCAAGCCCCGCCTCGAACGCCTTGCGCTTGTCCTCGCACTGCCAATAGGCGGCGAGCGCCACGAGGCCGATGTGGCGCGTCAAAAGATTGGCTCGGAGCTGCCTCGCGACCTCGGACGTGCGGAGGCTCCCGTCGAACTCGCAATGCCCCCGCCCACGGGGGCGTCAGGGCGTCCAGGTGGCCGCGATCGTCCGGCGCTGCTCAGCGCTCGTGGTGACGATTCCACCCGGGTTCGTCGAGAAAAGCGCGTCCCGCGTGGTGATCGTTTTGGAGAGAGATACCTGAAGCGCACAAGGCGCGAGGGGCGGGCCCGCCGGCGGCGGGCGGAGCTCGGCCTGCGTGAGCACGAGCATACCCGTGTCCTCATCGAGCGCGCGCGTGAGCGGGTCGATGCAATCGCCCTGGACCGTCACCACGACCTCGCCGCCCTCGGGATCGGCCTCCCAGGAGAGCGTGAGCGGGAGATCCTGCGTGAGGCCCGCGGCGGTCATCGTGAACGGGCGCGGGACCTCGACGACGACGCCGTGCACGTCGCGATCGTTCTGGCGTTCGAGGTCGAGGAGGAAGTCACCTGGCAGCGCGTCGAGCTTCACCGAATGGATCGGCGCGCCATTGAGCTGGCCTTCCGCCATCGGGCGGCGTGTCCCGTCCACCGTGACGAACAACGCGTCGCCGCCCGTGAGCTCCACGGCGCCGATGGGGCTGCCGACCCGCACGTCGATCGCCGCCGCTGCGCCGTCATCGAGCGCCGTCACGCCGAGCAACATGTCCCGCGTGGAGACCCGATCCGAGACGCGCACCGGATCGAGGCCGCAGCCGGCGAGCGTCATCGCGACCAGAAAAAAACCGGTCGTCCTCGCGCGGCTCATCGAATCACCAACCCCGCCGTCGGGCCGAGCCAGTAGGTGCGGTACAATCGCTCGGGATCCCCCTGCGTGACGTCGTCGATGCGCCCGCGAAGGCCGAGATGCCACCATTTGTACCCGCCCGCGACCTCGAGATCGTAGGAGCGCACCCAGCCCGCGTCCGAGGTGATGGGCGTGAACCGAAACGAGGTGAAGAACCGAATCGAGTTTTTCGGTTTGAGCGTGAGGCGCCCGAGCAAAAGCGGATACCCCGTGCCGCCGCGGCCGAGCCAGACGGGGCGCTCGAGTCCGAAGCCGCCGCCCACGCCGAGGACGATCGAGCCGTCCACGCTCCCCTTCCAGCGCGCGGGCGCGAACGCGACGGCGCCCTCGGCCGCCACGTCGAAGGTACCCTGCGGCGTGCCGACCAGGCCGATCTGCGCGAGCACGTCGTATCCCAGCCATTTCCAGGGAAACTCCGAGATGCCGACCCGACCCCAGAAACCCCAGCCGTTGTACGGCGCGAGCGTGCCCGCCCCGAGACGCTGATCGCCCTGAAAATAAGCCCCGTGCATCTCGAAGCGCCAGAGCGCGACGTGGGAAGGATCGCCGGCCTGCGCGACCTCTGTGCCCGTGAGAATGCATGCGAGCGTGAGCGCGCCCGCGGCCCCGCCGATGAATCGTCGTCCCTCGTGCACGCGTGATCGCCCCTTCGGGGAGAAGATACCATTTCCCGGCGAGGCGGGATCACGAACCCTCGCGCGTTGGCGCTTGCAAGCGCGCGCGTCCCGGGCGACAGGAGGACCATGTGCCGCGTCCTCGCCTACCTCGGTGAGCCGATCCCGCTCGAAGATCTGCTCTACAAGCCCGATGTCTCGTTCGTGAACCAGACCCACCAGGCCGCGTTCTACACCCGGCTGAACCTCGCGGGCTCGGGGCTGCTCGCGTGGGACGCGCGCTCGGAGCGCCCGGATCTGCCTTTCGCCTACCGCAGCACGCAGCTCGCCATCTACGATCGGAACCTGCGCGCGCTCGCGGCGAAGGTGCGCGCGACGTCCCTGCTCGCGCACCTGCGCGGCGTGCCGTACGACACGCGCGCCATCATCCACGAGCAGAACCTGCACCCGTTCCTGTTCGAGGGCGCGAGGCTCGCGCTCGCCCACAATGGGCAGCTCGCGCGGTTCGACGAGATGAAGTTTGCCCTCTTGCCGAAGATCCGGCCCGAGATCGCGCGCGCGATCAAAGGGACGACCGATAGCGAGTGGTTCTACGCGCTCCTGCTCTCGCAGCTCCCCGATCCGTGCGCGGATCTCGGCGCGCTCGACATCGCCCGCGGGGTCACCTCCGCGCTGCGGATCGTGGCGGGGATCCGGCGCGAGCTCGGCATCCGCACGTTTTCCCCGATGAACCTGTTCCTCTCGGACGGCAATGATCTCGTCGCCGTCTGTTATACCTACGGCCTCGGACAGTTCGATGGACTCGGGGACGATTTCCACCCGCCGGAGGAGCGGGTGCTCCGGATCTGGTACACGATTGGAAAATCGTACGGCCAGTACGATGGGGAATGGCGCATGCTCTCGGCGGACGAGGACGCGAGCTCGTGCATCATCGCCTCGGAGCCGCTCACGCGGGACCACGGGACGTGGCATGCGGTGCCGCTCCAGCACCTCGTATACGTGAAGCGAGCCGACGATCGACCCTCGGTCGAGCTCGTTCCGCTCGACGTCGAGTAGCCCGCGCCCCGAACGTTCGAGGGCGAATCAGCCGAGGTGATGGTGGAGCGCCCGCGCCTCGGCGATGTCCCAGGCGAGATCTTCGGCGGAGACCACCTGACCGGTCTTCGTCGCGAGTTGCGGCACGAGCCACCGCGCCGCATCCCCGATCTCACCGAAGTTCTTCTCGGGGTACCCCCGGGCCTTGACGAGGCTCGTCGCCTTCACCGTGCCGCGGAGGAGGCTCGACCGCATGCCGTCGCCCTCGACGACGACGGCTTTCGCGAAGATGTGGGGCGCCATCAGGTCGTCGAGCTTGCGCATCTCGGCGTCGAGGCTGTCGGGGATGGCGAGCCGCTGCGGGATGACGACGGCGATGACGCCGAACGACGTCGCCTCGTGATCGGACGCCTCGAGCAGCCAGCGGTGCACGGCAAACGCGCGGCGCACCCGGTCGAGGTTGATGCGGCCCCAGACCTTCACGAGCACGTGGCCTCGCGTGGCGACGAGATATTCTTCGTCTGCGTCGAGGACCTGAAGCATCGTGTTCCTTTATCCAGCCCAGACCGCCCGCGTCAAGGGGCGAGGGGTCAAGGCATGGCGTGGGCCTCCAAAAAATCGAGTATGTAGTCCGTCGCAGCGAGGTCGCCCATTCCCATGGCGGAGCCGCCCGCCGGCCATTCGTGGCTCCCGCCGTCGATCGTGCAGAGCTCGACGTCGGCGCCCGCGTCGCAGCCCGTTTGGCGCTCGCAACGCGCCTTGCCTTGCTGGTAGGTCGTTTGGGTCTCCGCGTTGCAACCATTCCTCGTCGTCCAGCCTTCGATCGTGCTGGGAACCGTCTGCGCGGCAAGGGGGGTGGCATACGGGACGATGAGGTCGCTGGTCCCGTGGATGTGGAGCACGGGCACGGGCCGCGGGGGCGCGCATTCGGGGATGGCCATGGTGCCGGAGACCGCGCCGATCGAGGCGATCCGATCGGCGAGCTCGCAGGCGAGGCGGTGCGAGAGCATGCCGCCATTGGAAAAACCCGTGGCGTGGATGCGCTTCGGGTCGACGCAGTAGTCTTGCTCGATGCGGTCGAGCATGTCGCGCACGAACGGGACGTCGGGCGTGTTCTGGACCTGCGAGGTGCCGCAGCAGGTCCCCGCGTTCCAGGCCGGCACGCCAAACGGCGCCTTGCCGCGCGGAAACACGACGATGTGGCCGCGCTCGTCCACGGCCTCGGCGTAATGCGTGCGGCTCGCGAAGTCGTCGATCGACTCGGTATACCCGTGGAACGCGAGCACGACGGCCACGGGCGTCGCGGCGTCGTAGCCGGGCGGGACGTGCACCCGGAAGGACCGCTCTTCGCCGCTCGTGGTGATCGTGATGTCCTTGTCGCCGGGGGGCATCACGCTCTTGCCAACGCACACCGCGGAGCGGCCGCCGCTGCCGCCGCTGCCGCCGCTCCCGCTTGCGCTTCCGCCGCCGCTGCCGCCCCCGCCACCGCTTCCGCTTCCGCTTGCGCTTCCGCCGCCGCTTCCGCTCGCGCTTTCGCCTCCGCTGCCGCCGCCACCACCGCTTCCGCCTGCGCCTCCGACCGCGCCGCTCGATACCGCTCCGGGGCTCGTCCCGCCGTTGCCTCCGCCGCCGAGCGAGATCGATTCCCCGCCGCCTCCGCACGAAGCCACGAGCAGGATCCAAGCCGAGATCCAAGCGCGCATGCCTCGATGCTACGTTCCCTCCCGCGTGTTGTCTCGCGCGAGGCAGCTTTGTGATGCCTTCGAGCAACCTCGTTTCTTTGCAGCGTGGTTGCATGAAGCCCGGCGCGGCAATCCGTCGCCACACAACCAGACCGGCGATCACTGCAATTGTCCGCCCCCTGCGAACGCGCCCTTGGCACGCGCCTACCGCCTCGGGTACACCTTCGCCCGATGAGCGATTTCCAGTTCCAGGACATGCTCCCCCTCGGCAAGGACGAGACGCCCTACCGCCTCGTCACGAAGGACCACGTCTCGACGATCGAGGCGGCAGGCAGGACGTTCGTGCAGGTCGAGCCGGAGGGGCTCGCGCTCCTCGCGCGGGAGGCCATGCGCGACATCGCGCACCTGCTCCGGCCGGGCCACCTCGCGCAGCTCGCGCGGATCCTGGAAGATCCCGAAGCCTCGGCGAACGATCGCTTCGTCGCGCTCGAGCTGCTCCGGAACGCGAACATCGCCGCCGGCTTCGTGCTGCCCTCCTGCCAGGACACGGGCACCGCGATCGTGATGGGCAAGAAGGGCCAGTACGTGCTGACCGAGGGCAACGACGAAGCCGCGATCGCGCGTGGCATCGCCGATACGTACCGCACGACGAACCTGCGTTACTCGCAGCTCGCGCCGCTCGACATGTACCGCGAGGTCAACACGAAGACGAACCTGCCGGCGCAGATCGACATCTTCGCGACCGAAGGCGACGCCTACAAATTCCTGTTCATGGCCAAGGGCGGGGGCTCGGCGAACAAGAGTTACCTCTACCAGGAGACGAAGGCGCTCCTGAACCCGGAGAGCCTGCTCGCGTTCGTCGAGCAGAAGATCCGCGCCCTCGGCACCGCGGCGTGCCCGCCGTACCACCTCGCCGTGGTCGTGGGCGGCACGAGCGCCGAGCACACGCTCAAGGTCGCGAAGCTCGCGTCGGCGCGTTACCTCGACACCTTGCCCACGGAGGGCAACGAGCTCGGCCGCGGCTTCCGCGACGTCGAGCTCGAGCGGCAGATCCTCGCGATCACGCAGCGCACCGGGATCGGCGCGCAGTTCGGCGGAAAATACTTCTGCCACGACGTCCGCGTGATCCGCCTGCCGCGCCATGGCGCCTCGTGCCCCGTGGGCATCGCGGTCTCGTGCTCGGCCGATCGGCAGGCGCTCGCGAAGATCACGAAGGACGGCATCTTCCTGGAGGCGCTCGAGCGGGATCCGGCGAAGTACCTGCCCGAGACGACGGACGCGGAGCTCTCGGGTGAGGTCGTGCAGATCGATCTCAACCGCCCGATGAGCGAGATCCGGGCCGAGCTCGCGCGGTATCCGATCAAGACGCGCCTCTCGCTCTCGGGGCCGATGGTCGTGGCGCGGGACATCGCACACGCGAAGATCAAGGAGCGCCTCGATCGCGGCGACGGCATGCCCGAATACATGAAGGATTTCATGGTGTATTACGCCGGCCCCGCGAAGACGCCGGAGGGATACGCCTCGGGCTCGTTCGGGCCGACGACCGCGGGGCGCATGGACGCGTACGTGGATCTCTTCCAGGCGAGCGGCGGCTCGTACGTGATGCTCGCGAAGGGCAACCGCTCGCGCGCCGTGACCGAGGCCTGCAAGAAACACGGCGGCTTTTACCTCGGCTCGATCGGCGGCCCGGCGGCCCGGCTCGCGAAGGATTGCATCAAGAAGGTGGAGGTGCTCGAATACCCCGAGCTCGGGATGGAGGCGGTCTGGAAGATCGAGGTCGTCGATTTCCCGGCGTTCATCGTGGTCGACGACAAGGGGAACGATTTCTTCGCGGACATCGACGGGCCGAAAGGCAAGCGGCTCGACGTCGCGAAATAGGAGCACCGTGCGCGCCCAGACTCCGTATCGTCAGGCCGATCCGCTGGGCGCGCTCGTCTCGGAGCACCCCGTCTCGCTCGCCCAGCAGGGCGTTCGTATCGGCGTGGGGCTCTTCTGCCTCCTCATCGCGCTCGATTGTGTCGCCCTGCCGTTCTTCATCATCCCGGAGCACCTGGGGCGTGATCTCGCGGCCCTCGTCGTCTTCGGCGGGGCCGCGCTCGTCTTCGGCTCGCTCGGGTTCTGGGCCTTCTCCCATTTCGTGCGGGCGCGCGGGCAACGCGTGGAGGTGCACGAGGAGGGGCTGCGCATCGGGCGCGGCAAGGACACGAGGGACCTGCGCTTCCAGGACATCACGTCCGTCGGAGGCCTCTTCTGGGAGGCGCTCGGCGACGCACCGCCCGCGGTCTCGGCGCTCTGGCTCGACGATCACGCCGATGACCGCATCCGCCTGCCCACGCCCGTCCGCGACCCGTACACGCTCGGCCGCGAGATCGCGGCCCGCACCTTCGATCGCCGGCTGGAGGAAGCCGAGCGGCGCATCCAGGAGAAAGGGCGCGCGTTCTTCGGGCGCTGCATGCTCGACGAGATGCGCTTGCACCTCGGCGAGGGGGACGCGGTCTCACGGCAGGACGTTCGCCGGGCAAGGCTCTCGTCGCGGTGGATCGAGGTGCGGCTCGCGAGCGGCGGCAAGCGCCTCGTGCCGACGGAAGAGGTCCCCGACGCGGACGTCTTGCTCGTGATGTTGCGGCCCAAGGCCGAAGCCTGAGCTTCACTCGAGCGGAATGGGCTCCACGTGTTTGGCGGCCCTCTCGCGCCGGAGCGCTCGCGCGCGCCGCCCCTCCAAGGCGACCGGATCGTCCGCGAGGAACCGCTCGTTCGTTTGCGGGGGCAGCGGCCCTTTGTCTTTCTCGACGAGGCGCCCTTCGTACCAGCGCCGATAGGTGTGCGTGCGGTAGGCGCGGTACACCGCGATGCCGGCGAGCACCGCGGCGGCGACCCAGGGGGGGACCCACACCGAGCTCCCCTGCCCGAGCGCCGTCGCCGTCGAAAAGCCCGGAACACGCCGGAGCCATATCTCCCCCGGCCCCGCCGGCAGCTCCAGGTAATCGTCCTCGTCGACCTCGATGCCCCGGCTGAAGCGCACCGTGCCCGGCGGCGATTCGTACCGAATGTCGACGCCGTGGTGCATGGTCGTCTTGCCTTTGCTCGTCCGCTCGAACGTCCGTTTGCCGAGGTACGTCGCGACCACGTTCTCCCCGAGGAGCAGGCGCGCCCGGTAGGTGCCGAGCGGGATGAGCATGGCGAGCCCGAGCAGCCCCACCCACACGCACGTCCAGAAAAAGGCTCGCGCGCGAAGCTCGTGCCGGCGGGAGAGGCTCTCCGTCGAGACGTGCATGCCTTTCTGCGGCGAGGGCTTCATCCTCCAGCCCGTCGTGGCGGCCTGGCGATAGCCCGCGGTTTCCCCGACCTCTTCGGGATCCGGCGCCCGGTGCAGCCGCCCCTCCACCACGACCCGCTCGCCCGGCAAGAGCTCGGCCCGCAGCTTTCGCTTCGACGAATGCAGCCACTCTTTTTGATCGAGCGTGTCGACGAGCAGCACGTCGTCGGGCGGCTCGACGCGGACGCGGACGCCCGTGTCGTGACGCAGATAAAACGGCCGCGCGAGGGTCTCGCGCTCCGTCTCCGTCCACGTATGCGACTTGTTGTTGTTCTTGTCGCTCTCTTCGCTCCCCTCCTGCGAGATCGTCACCCGCACGGCCTCGAACTCGCCCTGCGCGAACTCGACCGTGCCGGCGACGAACCGCGCCCCCTCGAAGAGCGGAGCCTTCGGCTTGATCACCACGTCCGCCTCGACGGCCGCGCGGCGCGCGCGCCGGATCTCGCGCACGCAAAACGCGATCACGAGGACCATGACGGCGTCGATCGCGAAGACGGCGAGGTACGACCACGGCGGGTCGATGTGGTTGTCCTCGAAGACCTTGACGATGGCTTGCAAAGGACGCTCCGGGGTCAGCGGCAGGCGCCGAGCGCGCCCACGATTCGTTTCCAATCCGGGGCATTGAGCCGTCCGGGGAGCCAGTGCACGCGGGCCTCGTTCTCCCCGATGCGGAGTTCGAGCTTGCCCACGGGGAACTCGTAATCGCGTTTCTTGGCCAGGTAATCGCGATCCTCCACCTTGGCCTTCCCGAGCTTGCCCTCCAGGCAGCCGACCAGGCCCTCGCGGCGCTCCGGGAACGCCTTGCTCCCGCGCAGGGCCACGGTCCGGAGCGTGCCCCCCTTCTCGTTGGGGTAGGAGAGCTCGGCGTTCCGCAAGAGCGGGTGATCCACGGAGACGGTGACGCCGAGCTCGATGAACGTGGACAAGGACGAGCCGGGGAACTTCTGGGTCAGGGTCGCGGCGGCCTTGTCGACGGTCGTCGTGAGGTCGATCGTCTCCAGCGCGGCGAAGGGGTGCGGCGCGCCGATCCAGCGGGCTTCCTCGGCGGTCGGGCCCGTTCCCGCGCCGAGGACGGCGTGCAGGACGAGCTTCCACATGGCGCCGAGCTGCACCTTGGCTTGCGCGCTCGTGCCGCCCACGCGCGCCCCCAGCACGGAGGCGGAGACGAGGCCGGTCTTCGCGTCCGTGTGCACGGCCACGAGGCCTGCCCAGTTCCAGCTCCCGTCCACGAGCCCGCCGTGCAGGCGGCTCCCGAGGGCCTCGAGCGCCTTGGGATCCGGCGTCGCTCCGGAGCGCTGCACGAGCGTGAAGCTCTGGGGAAACGTGGGCTCCTTGTCGTCGTACATGAACGAGATGCTCTGGTACCGCGGGTGCGAGACGGGCACGGCGAGCATGGAGCCCATGGGGCTTCCCCAAAGCGCCTTCGCGAGGTCTGCCTGGGTCTGGTCGATTCGAACGGCCGCGAGCTCCTGGGGCGTCTTGCCCGGCAGCACGCCCCCTACGATCCCGCCCTTCTTCGAGGAGCCACCCTTGGAGGGGGCAAGCGTGAGGAGGAGGACGGGGACGAGCGCCGCGGCGAACGAGACGCCCACCAGGAGGACGATCCAGTTCGCGCGCGTGTTCGCGCGCAAGGTCACTTCGTGATACGCGAGCGCCTGGTTCGACGGGGCCGGGAACTGCGGGGGCGGGAGCCACTGCGGGGGCGGGCGGAAATCACGCGGGGTCTCGACGGAGACCGTCCGGAGGAGGCGACGCTCGCTGGTGGTGTCGCAGTAGCGACATTTCGTGAGCGCCGCGTCGGGCTTCACGTCGAGCGGCGCTCCGCAGTGGCGACATTCGAGGATCATGGGGCGGGGGCGAGGATAGCATCAGGAGATCGAGAACCAAGCGCGCCCTGCCGGTGGGGGGGTGAGGCCCGCGACCTCAGTTTCTCAGGATCATGACGGTGCCGGAGCAGCTCGCCCCGATGAGGTTCACGGCGGCGCTCGTCTTGGCGATCGTGCCGAAGACGTAGGTCGTGCCCTGGGTGAGCGGGTAGCGCGCTGTGTTGCTGGCGCTCGCGAGGCCGCCGCTGAGCGTATCGCCCTGTAGGTTGGAAGCGAGCCCATTAAACGTGCTGCTCCCGTTGATCGCCACGGCGGCATCGACGAGGAAGTAATTCGTCCCAGCCGCGGGCGCTTGCGCAGTCGTGCTCAAGGTGATGATGGCAACCTCATTCGCCGTCGTCGGCGTGTACGAGCCCGTCCGGCAAACCGTAGGCGCGACGAAGACGTTCGTCGCCATGTTTTGGGTCCAGTCTCCGTCGAATCCGAAGGACGTCACGACGCCCGTCGCGCCTGTCGCGCCCACGGGACCTTGCGGGCCCATCGCGCCTGTCGCGCCCGCCGGCCCTTGCGGGCCCATCGCGCCTGTCGCGCCCACCGGCCCTTGCGGGCCCATCGCGCCCGTCACGCCCGCAGGCCCTTGCAGGCCCATCACGCCTTGCGGGCCCATCACGCCCTGCGGGCCCATCACGCCTTGCGGGCCCATCACGCCTTGCGCGCCCGTCGCGCCCACCGGCCCTTGCGGGCCCATCGCGCCCGTCGCGCCCACCGGTCCTTGCGGGCCCAGTGCACCGGTCGGACCGATGGGGCCTGCCGGACCCATTGCACCGGTCGGGCCGATGGGACCTGCCGGACCCATCGCACCGGTCGGACCCATGACGCCTTCCGGACCCGTCGCACCTGCCGGACCTACCGGCCCCGCGGGCCCGATGAGCCCTGTCGGATCGCCGACCCATTGCCCCTGTGCATCAATCACCGTCGTGCCGCCGATCGAGACGGTCGTCGGATGAATGTCGCCCACGGCGTCTCCGCTCACGAGCGCATAAGGAACGCTCCGGATCGCCGCGCGCGGCGTCATCTCCGGATCGTCGCCGATCGTGATGCCGAGCTCCAGCGACGGCTTGCCCCAAAGGTCGCTCGAGAACGGCTGCTGCGAGCCGAGCTCGACCGAATAATAGCCGTCGTCGAAGAGGACCGTATGCGTCTCCGTCCAGAGCTCCGTGCCGCCGGCGTCATAGATGGCGAACTTCATCTTCGTGCTCTCGGCGACGGGCGCACCCTTCTCGTCGTAGAGCCGGCCCTGGTGCGTCAGCGTCTGCGGCACGGCTGCGCTCGCGGCGCCCGCGATCGTGAGAGATGCGGCGACGATGGCCGCGGAGATGGCAGAAATCAACGACCTAGCCTTCATGGCACGCTCCCATTGGCTCCGACGAGCCCTCCCTGCAACCGATACCCTGTCGAATCCATCGTGGATTGATTCTGTGTGGATTGGCCCATCGTCCACACGAGTCGATACTTCGGGCTCGTCGTGACTTCGCCAGCGCTCACAAAACTCGTGGCTGGCGGGCCGTGGCTCGCGCTCGCGCTGCCACCCTCACCTCCCGCGCCGCCGGATCCTCCGGCGCCGCCTGAACCGCCCTCGCCACCCTGCCCTCCGCCTTGGCCCCCCGACCCACCCTGACCACTGGAGCTGGTGCTCCCGCTGGTCGGGGTCGAGCCGTCGCCACCACAAGCAACGAGCAGAATGGCGGCGAGCAAGATTCCCAGTTGCCCTCCGCGTAACATGTGACCTCCGTAAGCATGTGCAGCGCTCGATCATGAGCGTACACAAGAAGGAAACATAGGAGGTCAGCGCTGCGGGTACAAGGCGAAAGGCGCCGTCCAATGCGCAGGCACAACGGGCCCCGAAGTGCGCGAGCTTTGCAGTCGACTCGAACGGGCAGCGCAAGAGGTTGCCCTTTGACAGAGAAGCGCTGTCGGAAGAACATCCGCCGCGCATCCCCGCCCGCATCCACTCCTGCAAAGGCGCTCCGTCATGGATCCTTCCGACGAATCCTCCTCCGCCGCTCGAGCAGGCGTCTCCACACCTCCTGAGCCCGCGGATGTGCTGATGACCACGCTCGCCGCGCCTCGAAGCGCCGCGCCCGCCTTCGCTCCACGCGAGGGGGCGATGCCCGCGGCAGCCTCCGGCGCCCCTCTCCCCTTGCAGCCCGGCACGGTCCTCAAACATTACGAGCTCATTCGCAAGCTCGGCGCGGGCGGGATGGGGATGGTCTTTCTGGCCCGCGACGTTCGCCTCGGCCGGCTCGTCGCCATCAAGTTCCTGCTCGAGCATACGGGGCAAGCGGCCACGCGTTTCCTCGCCGAGGCGCGCGCGACGGCGCAATGCAAGCACGAGAATATCGTCGTCATCTACGACGTCGACGACGCGCAAGGGTCTCCCTACATGGTCCTCGAATATATCGAGGGGCGCACGCTTCGCGAGGCCATGACGGAGAGAGCACATGACGCCACGGCCGTGGTCGTCGAGCGAATGCTCCCCGTCGCGCGCGCCCTCGCCGGCGCGCACGCCATGGGCATCGTCCACCGGGATCTGAAGCCCGAAAATATCCTGCTGGCCGACGGCGGCCAGGTGAAGGTGGTCGATTTCGGCATCGCCAAGCAAGTCGCCCTCGAGCTCGTGCAAACATGGCCCACCGCGCTCGCCTCGAAGTCCCAAACACCCGCTCTGACGCAGGACGGCGCGCTCGTGGGCACGATGCCGTACATGTCGCCGGAGCAATGGCTCGGCGAGCCGCTCGACGGGCGCAGCGACGTCTGGGCCGCGGGGCTCATCCTGTTCGAGCTCGCGACCGGCGCGCATCCGCTCGCGCCGCTCGACCTACCGGCTCTCGTGGGGGTCTCGAATCTCGATACGCCCATGCCGAGCGCCCGTGACAAGCTCGGCGCGGGCCACGCGCTCGCGGAGGTGATCGATCGGTGCTTGAAAAAGCGCAAGAGCGAACGAATCGGCTCGGCCAAGGAGCTCGTGGAGCTGCTCGAACGGCTCGGCGCGGTGACGAAGACGTCCGCGGCGCTCGCCGAGGACGAGAGCCCCTTCGCGGGCCTCTCCGCATTTCAAGAATCGGACGCCGCGCGGTTCTTCGGGCGTGACGACGATATCGCCGCGGTGCTCGGCAAGCTCCGCCATCAGCAGCTCATCGCCATCGCGGGCGCTTCGGGCGCGGGGAAATCCTCGTTCGTGCGGGCGGGCGTCATTCCGGCGTTGAAGCGCGCGAGCCGCGAGATGGAGGCGTTCGTCCTTCGCCCGGGGCGGCGTCCTCTCGCTGCGCTCGCCGACGTGCTCGCGTTTTTCGCGGATAGCTCGGGCGACGCGGCGGAGGGCGGAGCCGATCCGGCGGCGATCACCGCGCTCTTGCGGACCCAGCCGGGATCGCTCGGCGAAAGGCTGCGCGCGCGGTGCAGGCGGCGCGGCAGCGAGCACCGCATCCTGCTCTTCGTGGACCAGCTCGAGGAGCTGTATACGCTGGGGATGGAAGCCTCGGAGCGGGCCGCGTTTTGCGCGTGCCTGGAGGGCGTGGCCGACGACGCGTCGTCGCCGCTGCGGGTGATCGTGACCATCCGCGCGGATTTTCTCGATCGCGTGTCGGAGGACCGGCGGTTCCTCTCGGCGATGACCCGGGGGCTCATGTTCTTGCCGCCCATGACGGCCGATGGAATGCGGAGCGCGTTGAAGAGGCCACTCGAAGCGGCGCGGTATCGGTTCGAGGACGAGGGCCTCTGCGACGAGATGCTCGGCGATCTCGGGGGGATGAAGAGCCCGCTGCCGCTCTTGCAGTTCACGGCGACGAAGTTATGGGAGGCGCGCGACCGCGAAGAGCGGCTCTTGACGCGGGGGGCGTACCGCGCGCTGGGCGGCGTCTCGGGCGCGCTCTCGACGCACGCGGACGCGGTGCTCTCGGGGATGAGCGTGCACGAGCAGCGGCTCGCGCAGGCCATCTTCTTGCGCCTGGTGACGCCGGAGCGGACACGCGCGGTGGTGCGTTTGGAGGAGCTCTGCGCGCTCTCGGAGGGAGCATCCATGGCCGAGCAGGTGGTGCACCACCTGGCCGACGCGCGGCTGCTCTCGATCGAGGCAGGCGGCGAGCGGGAGGGGAAGACCGTCGAGCTGACGCATGAATCGCTCATCGAGCGGTGGGCGAAGCTCCAGCAATGGCTCGACGAGAACGAAAAGGACGCGGAGTTTCTGGTCGAGCTGCGGAGCGCCGCCTCGCAATGGGAGAAGAACGGCAAGGAAAAAGGCTTTTTGTGGCGCGACGCGGCGGCGATCGAGGCGGGGCAATGGCTCGCGCGGAAGAGGGCCGAGGGCGGCGCGGAGGGGACACTCGGGCTCGGCAAGCGGGATCGGGGGTATCTCGAGGCGGTCGTCAGGCTCGCTTCGCTGTCGCGGCGGCGGCGGCGACTGCTGACAGGCGGGATCATGACGTTTCTCGCGCTCATCGTGTTCGTGGTCTCGCTCCTCGGCGTGCAGGCCAGGAGCCAGGCGCGGCGGGCCGATGAAACGGCCGCGGAGGCCCAGAGGAACGCCACGGAGGCCCAGAGGAGCGCCGCCCTCGCGGACAGGCGGACCGCCGAGGCGCGCAATGCGAGCCGAATGGCGAGCGCGCGCGAGCACCTGTCCGACCCGACCCTGGTCCTCGCCCTGGTGCGCGAGATGGAACCTGCGGGCGAGCTTCCGCCGCGGTGGCACGAGCTGGCCCTCTGGGCCAAGCATCAGGGAATCGCGAGCGTGGTTCTCGACCACCAGGATGTCGTTTATTCGGCGGCGTTTAGCCCCGCCGGCACGCGCATCGTCACCGTTTCAGGGGACAAAACCGCCTGGGTCTGGAACGCCGATGGCACGGGCGAGCCCCTGCGGCTCGAGGGGCACCAGGATGTCGTCTATTCGGCGGCATTTAGCTCCGACGGCACGCGCATCGTCACCGCTTCTTTGGACAAGACCGCCCGGGTGTGGAACGCCGATGGCACGGGCAAGCCCCTGCGGCTCGAGGGGCACCAGGAGCGCGTCTATTCGGCGGCGTTTAGCCCCGACGGCACGCGCATCGTCACCGCTTCCGGGGACAAGACCGCCCGGGTCTGGAACGCCGATGGCACGGGCAAGCCCCTGCGGCTCGAGGGGCACCAGGCGAGCGTCCATGCAGCGGCGTTTAGCCCCGACGGCACGCGCATCGTCACCGCTTCCTGGGACAAGACCGCCCGGGTCTGGAACGCCGATGGCACGGGCAAGCCCTTGCGGCTCGAGGGGCACCAGGATCGCGTCTATTCGGCGGTGTGGAGCCCCGACGGCACGCGCATCGTCACCGCTTCCTGGGACAAGACCGCCTGGGTGTGGAACGCCGACGGCGCGGGCAAGCCCCTGCGGCTCGAGGGGCACCAGGCGCGCGTCTATTCGGCGGCGTGGAGCCCCGACGGCACGCGCATCGTCACCGCTTCCGGGGACAAGACCGCCCGGGTCTGGAACGCCGATGGCACGGGCAAGCCCTTGCGGCTCGAGGGGCACCAGGAGCGCGTCTATTCGGCGGCGTTTGGCCCCGACGGCACGCGCATCGTCACCGCTTCAGGGGACAAGACCGCCCGGGTCTGGAACGCCGATGACAAGAGCAAGCCCCTGCGGCTCGAGGGGCACCAGGATGGCGTCTCTTCGGCGGCGTTTGG
>NZ_JARZHI010000096.1:0-33725 GCF_029946465.1 Polyangium sorediatum | reverse complement strand
CTGCGCCTCCGCTACCGCCCGCGCCGCCGCTACCGCCTGCGCCGCCGCTACCGCCCGCGCCGCCGCTACCGCCCGCGCCGCCGCTACCGCCCGCGCCGCCGCTGCCGCCGGCCCCCGTGCATTCGCCGTCGAGGCAAACCCCGTTGGCACACGCCGTCCCGTCGGCAGCCGTCATATCGAGCGGGCACGTGGTACCCACGCCGGTGCATTTCTCCGCCGCGTCACACGCGCCCGCCGCCGGCCTGCACGTGACCGTCGTGTCCGCGATCAAATCCGCCGTGCAGCCCTTGCCGACCCCGTCGCATTTCTCCGGAATGTCACACGGCCCGGCCGCCGTGCGGCAGATCGTCATGACGTTCGCCACACCGTCGAACGGGCAGTTGACGCCCGCGCCGTCACACATCTCCGCGACGTCACAAGGTCCGGCCGCGGGACGACACATCACGCGTGTGCCCGCGCGGAGGTCGGTCGGGCACGCGGCGTCCGCGCCCGTGCACGATTCGGCGAGATCACACGCGCCCGCCGCGGCGCGGCAGGTGGTGCCGGCCGCGACGAGCGTGTCGCCGGGGCAGGCCGGCGTATTGCCGAGGCAAACCTCGGCGACGTCGCAGGCGCCGGCCGCGGCGCGGCAGGTGGTGCCGGCCGCGACGAGCGTGTCGCCGGGGCAGATCGACGTGTTGCCGGAGCAAACCTCGGCGACGTCGCAGGCGCCCGCGGCCGCGCGGCAGGTCGTGCCGGCCGGGGAAAAGGCATTCGCAGGGCAGGTGACGCTGCTCCCGTTGCAGCTCTCGGCGACGTCGCAGGCGCCCGCCGAGGCGCGGCAGGTCGTGCCGGCTTCCTTGAGCGCGTCCGCCGGGCACGCCGCGCCATCCCCCGGACAAAGCTCGCCGAGGTCGCAGATGCCCGCGGCCGCGCGGCAGGTGGTGCCGGCTGCCTTGAAGGTATCGGCCGGGCAAGCCACACCGCTCCCCGTGCAGACCTCGGCTTCGTCGCAAGCGCCCTCGGGCGGCCGACACGACGTCCCCGCCGGCGCGATCACATCCGTGGGGCAAGCGGCGCCGCTTCCGCTGCACATCTCCGGCACGTCGCACGCGCCCGCGGCCGCGCGGCAGGTCGTGCCGGCGGTCGCGTATTTGTTCGACGGGCAGCTCGTCGCGGAGCCATTGCACGTCTCGGCGACGTCACAGCCGCCGTTCGCCGCGCGGCACACGGTGCCGCTCACCGCAGGGCCACACGTGCCGTTCAGCGCCGCGCCCTTGGCCATGCTGCACGCCTGGCAATCCGTCGAGATGCCGCCTCCGCAGGCGGCGTTGCAACACACGCCGTCGACGCAAAAGCCGCTCACGCACTCCTGCGCGACCGAGCAGGCCGCGCCGTTCGGGAGCTGATCGAAGATCTCGAACGCGTACGCCGTGCCGGCGTCCGGCTTCCCGTCGTAGGACGTGCCGAGCGCTCCGACGAGGACGTCGTTGCCGTGGATCGCGACGCTGTTGCCGAAGAAATCACCATACCCCGTATCGCTCCACTTGATCAGCGCGAGCTGCGACCAGGCATTGCCGCTCCGTACGAACACGTACGCGGCGCCGGTCGCGAGGTTGCCCAAGGGATCGGCGCGATCCGCGCCGACGACGGCCCTGTCGCCGTGGATCGCGACGGCGTTGCCGAAGGTCATGTCCTCCACGGCGTTGCTCGCGAGCAGCTTGGCTTGTTGGGTCCACGTATTCATGGTCCGCGTGAACACGTAGGCGGATCCGACGTCGAGCCCGAATGCCGCGTTGTCATAAGGGCAGCCGATGAGCGCCGAGTCGCCGCTCAAGGCGACCGCGTTGCCGAACCGGTCGTCCGTCGCGCCGTCCGCGGGGCCGATCGAGGCTTGTTGCGTCCAGACAGACCCGCTCCGGACGAAGGCGAAGACCCGGCCCGCCGCAGTGCCGTGTGGCGAGCCGACGAGGACCGTGTTGGCATCGACCGCGACCGACCTGCCGAACGTGGCCCCCGCGGCCCCGCTGTTCGGCAGGAGCTGGGCCTGCTGCGTCCAGGTCGCGCCACTTCGCACGAAGACATAGGCCGAGCCCGCATCCACGCCGGAGGCCGTGTCGTCGAGATCGGCGCCGACGACGGCCGTGTCGCCGTCGAGCGCGACCGACAGGCCGAACTCGTCGGCCATCGCCGCGTCGGACGCGAGGAGCTGCGCTTGGAGCGACCACGACGCGCCATTGCGCACGAAGACGTAGGCCGCGCCCGCGTCCACGCCGGCTGCGGTGTCGTCGCCCGGGGCCCCGACGAGCGCCGTGTCGCCGTCGAGCGCGACGGACACGCCGACGAAGTCGTTTTGCCCCGCGCCCGGCACGATGAGCTTGGCTTGCTCGGTCCACGTGAGGCCATTGCGGACGAACACGTACGCCGATCCGGCGTCCGAGCCGCCCGCGTAGCTGTCCCCATAGGCGCCGATGAGGGCGGTGTCGCCGTCGATCGCCACGCCGCTGCCGAAATAATCCGTTGTCTGCGCGTCGGAGGCGGTGAACCGGAAGCGCGGAATGACCACGAGCGGATCGACGTGGAGCGGGTAGACGGCGCCCGCGTCGTCGACGTGGATCGTGATGCGCCCGCCCTGCACGCCGAGCGACGACGGCACGGGTTTGCCCGTCGCGTCGGCGACGAACAGCTCGCCATACCGGAGCCGGGTGTTGCCCTGCGCATCGACGAGATCGATCACGTCCCCCTTCGGCGCGAGCGCGGGCACGAGGCCGTCCGACACGGCCATTTCGAGGTCGAACCCGCTTGGGCAGCCAGGGTCTTTCGTGACGTCGAAGCCCTGCTCGATGCCGAGCGGGCCGTTCATGTACCACTCCGTCACGTCGCCGCGCCGGTACTCCGTGCGGTTGCCCGAGGCCACGGGCTCGGCGGGGTCCGGCGCGCGGAGGTCGCCTTTGCAGCCGATGCCCGCGAACGCCATGGAGACCTGGAACGCCTCGCCCGCGCCCGCGGCGCTCTCGATCCGGACGGCCGAGGCATCCATGGCCGCGACGAACCCTTGCGCGGGGTTCTCGGCGCGGAGCGGTCGCCCCGGCTCCACCCGGGCGAAACGATACGCCTCCCCCGCCTCGGCCTGCTTCGCCGCGATCGCCGCGGCACGGAGCGCGCTCGGCATCTCGATCGTCGCCGGGCTCGGGCGCGTCTCCACGTCGCGGGGGCGCGGTTCGGGGGCGCCACTTCGCTCCCCACACGCCGTCGCGCCGAGGAGGTACAAGATTCCGAGCGAGGAGAGGGAGGTCGCGCGCATGCGCGAGCCGTACTCAAATCACGACGCGGCGTCGAGGGGGCGCTCGTCACATTTGAGCGAACGTGATTCGCATCTTTGCGAGCGGCCGGCGATCCGGGCTCAAGGCATACCGACGAACGCTTCGGGGTCGAGCTCGTAGCATTGGCAGAGCCGCTGCATCGAATGGAGGAGGCCTCGGATCTCCCCTTCGGCGTAGACCTGGGTTCGCACGAAATACGCGTCGAAGTAGCTCGTCTCCAGGAAGTACGGGAGCGGATCGCCGCTCGACGCGAGCCCGAGGTACTGGAGCTCCAGGGCGTGCCGCGCGAGCTGCGCGAGGGGCCCGAGGTCCTCGTTCAGGTGGTGGCGCACGTTCGTCCGGATGTACGATTGGAGCTCCTCGCTCCGCAGGTAGCCCCGGAAAAACACGTTCGACGCGTAATCGGCGATCCGCGTGAGCGTGCCCCGGGCGAGCGCGGGCCCGGGGGAGGCGGGATCGGCGCGGAGCTCTTCGAGCTCATGCGACACGTCCTCGGCGAGGCGCGCGGGCATGTGGGCGACGAGCGTCTCCCAGTCTGCTTCGACGAACCCGAGGGCCGCCTCGTATTCGCGTTTTCGCGCCTCGGGCACGCGGACGAGCCCCGCTTCGTGCACGAGGTGGCCCCATTCGTGGACGACCCGCGCGGCGAGGAGCTGCCGGTGGTAGGGCGGCGCCTCCTCGCGCAGCGGATCAAAGCCGGGCTGGCGTAGCTCGTAGACGATGCGGCGCAGATCCGCCCGGATGTACACGCCGCCTTCGAGATCCACCTCCGTGCTCGTCCGTCGCAGGACGTCGGGATCCCGCAGGGAAGCGAGCACGGCGCGGCTCTTGTCGCTGACGACGCGGAGGTCCTCCCGCAGGCTCTCGGCGACCCGCGTCGAGACGAGGGGCGCGAGCGCCGCGCGGGCGTCGTCGAGCTTGTCCGCGTCTTCCGGCCGATACACGACCTTGCCCGAAGGATCGACGAGCACGACGTCCGGCCGCTCCTCCGCGAGGAAACGACACACGATGTCGACGGGCGTGGGGCCTTCGGCGCTCTCCGCGGCTTGTGCGGCGAGGAACGACGCCTGCATCTCGCGCGCGGCCGCGTCGAACGCGCCGAAGAGGGCGAGCAGATCGGGGCGTACTTCCTTGGGGATCAAAAGATCCGCGCCGTCGACGTGACCGAGCCCCTCGCTGCGTCCGGGCGGCGGCTCCCGGAGCGGCAGGTGATAGAGGGTCCGGATCCAGGGCAATGCGCGGGCGAGCGCCACGAAGGCCGGGGCATCGGGCCGCGTGGCGCGGGAGGCGGCGCGGGAGAAATCGTGCAGCTCGTTCTCGGTGCGATCGAGGAAATAACTCAGGTTGAAGCAGACCGCCGCGCGCAGCGCCTTCAGGAACGCGAGGCGCTCGACGTGGAAGAGCTGATAACAGACGTACTCCTCGTGCGAGCGCGTGGGATCGAGATCCGAGGCGTAAAGAAACCACGTCGTGCCGAGGAAGGGCTCGGCGTAGGGGCGCACGCGCGCCGGATCGGTGGCGAGCAGGAGGTTTGCCTTGCGCGGCGGCAGCCACGAGCCGGGCGCGCGCGCGTGGAGCGAGGCCGCGCGCGCGCGATAGAGCCGATATCCCCGGTTGAAGAGGGCGATGTGCTCCTCGGAAACACCGAGGCGGCCTTGGAGCAGCGCCCGCTCCTCCCCCGCGAGGGCCGCGATCCCCTCCTCGTCGAGGTGCTCGGCCGGGATCAACAAGGCGCCCGGGTGGGCCATGTAAAATCGTTCGCCGCTCACGGACGCCCCTTTCTCACCGCTTCTTCGCCAGCACCGCCGCGAGCCCCGTGCATTTTTTCCCGCGCTCGATCCCGAACGACGCGGCGAAGTCGCAGAGCTTCTGGCCGAGCTCCATGTCCTCGGGTTTGCCGGTCACGATCGCCTTCGCCGCCGCCGGCTCGGCGCGCCGCGTGAGCTCGTCCCGGTACGGCTTCGTCGCGTGATCCTTGCCGCGCAGCGCGTCGCGCAGGTCGTCGGAGACGCGCGTCGCCTCGGCCCACACCTTCGACGACGCCGCCGCCGCCGTCGCGTACGCCCCGAAGAACCGATCCTTCGACGGGCTGTCCTGGCAAGGCATGTCCTTCGGCGTCACGAGCAGATCGTCGACGCCGAGCGCGCGCTTTTGCGCGCGTTCGAGGCGCGGAGCCGCCTGCTTGGCGATCGCGAGGTCGTCCGGCGAGAGCTTGCCCGCGTCGAAGTTCTTCGCGAGCGTCTCGCAGGCCGCCACGTACTTGGCGCGCGCCCGCCCGGACACACAAGCTTCGAGGCGCGACTTCTCGGCCGTCACCTGCTCCGGCGTCGCGAGCGTGATGTCGCCCGGCGCGAGCCGCTCGGTCGCGCAGGGATCCTCGGCGCGGAGCGCGACGTCGACGCGGGCCCGCGCGTCGTCGATGAGCTTTTTCTTGTAGACCGATCGCCCGCCGACCGAGAACACGCCCAGCACGACGACCACGAGCGCCACGCGCACGAGGATCTTCCGGCGCGCATATCGCGCGTGCAGCGGGCTCGATTCGAGCCGATCGCCGCACTGCGAGACGAGCGTCTCCCACCCCGAGACCTCCGTCGCGAGCCCTTCGAGCGGGCTGCAGATGCGCGTATCGGCCGCGAACCGCTTCGCGACCTTGAAGAGCGCCGAGGCGCCCGTGTGCTTTCGCGTGTCGGGGGCCGAGCCCCGCACAGGGCCGGAGAGCGGGCTGCCCGTCGCGGCCGCGTGCTGCTGCACGACGCGCAGCGCGGCGATCTGCGCGGCCTCCAGCCGATCGAGCGCGGGCAAGAGCGCGTCCCACGGCAGCAGCGCTTCCACGTCGACCGTCCGGAACTTGAAGACCGCCGCGGCCTTCTGGATGCCCTGCCGCAGGCCGGCGAGCAGATCGTCCTTCGAGAGCGCGGCGATTCCGTCGCCGATCGCTCCCTCGCCGAAGCGCGCGTTCGCGGCCTGGATCGGCGCGAGCGCGGCCTTGACGAGGGCATCTCCGAAGTCCTTGCGTTCCGGCATCGTGCGAATCCTACCCCTCGAACATGTAGATTTCCTAGTATGATGCCGAAGGGCCGCGGCGCTGGGCGCGGCGCAGAGAGGAGCAGCGATGGCTTTGGATGCGCTCGTGGTGGGGGCGGGCCCGGTGGGGCTCGTGATGGCTTCGGAGCTCGTGCGGCACGGCCTCTCGTGCCGGATCATCGACCAGGGCGAAGGCCCTTCGATCTGGTCGAAAGCGCAGATCCTCCACGCCCGCACCCTCGAATGTTTCCACGACATGGGCGTGATCGACCCCATCCTCGCGCGCGGCCGGCAGGTCGCGGGGGCGCGCATCCTTTCGCCTACGCTCGAGCGTATCGCGCGGGTCGAGATTGGCGGAATCGACTCGCCTTACCCCTTTTTGCTGAGCCTCTCGCAGCGCGAGACCGAGATCGTCCTCGCCGAGCACCTCGAACGCGCGCACGGCGTGAAGGTCGAGCGCAAGGTCAAGCTTGAAAGCTTTTCGCAGGACGAGGGCGGCGTGACGGTCGCGCTCGCCGCCGAGGACGGCTGGGTCGAGGAGCTGCGCGTGCCGTATCTGCTCGGCTGCGACGGCTCGCACAGCACGGTTCGCAAGGCGCTCGAGCTGCCGTTCGAGGGCTCGACGTACGACGTGCGCCTCCTGCAGGCCGACGTCCGCGTCGATCTCCCGGTCGCCGTGCACGACGACGAGATCGCGATCTTCCTCGGCCCGAACGGCATGCTCGGGTTTTTCCCGCTGCCGGGCGAGGGGCGGTATCGCATGCTCACGTTCGTCGATTCCGACGACAAGCGCCCCGTCGAGCTGGAGACGTTCCAGGCGCTCTTGAAGGAGCGCGGCCCGGCCGGCGCGTCCCTCGGCGAGCCGGCGTGGATGATCGATTTCCACATTCATTGCCGCCTCGCCCCGCATTACCGCGTCGGTCGTGTGTTTTTGGCCGGCGACGCGGCGCATATTCACAGCCCGGCGGGCGGGCAGGGGATGAACATGGGGATCCAGGATGCGTACAACCTCGCCTGGAAGCTCGCGCTCGTCGCGCGCGGCGTGGCCAAGGATGTGCTCCTCGACTCGTACGAGGCCGAGCGGCGGCCCGTGGCCGAGGAGACGTTGCGCTTCACGGACGTGAGCACGCGCGGGCTGCAGACGGCGCTTACCATGAAGAGCCCGCTCACGATCGGGATTCGCAACCACCTCATGAGCTTCGTCACGAGCCTCGGCTTCGTGAAGGAGCGCGCGGGGCGGACGGTGTCGCAGATCGAGGTCGCGTATCCAAAAAGCCCGGCCGTGGCGCAGGATCAATCGTCCTTGTGGAGCATCCGCCTCACCGGCGCGGACGAACGCCCGGGGTTGTCGGACTGGATTCATTTTGGTGACGGTCCCGCGCCCGGGGCGCGCGTGCCGGACATGCCGGTCGGCAGCGATACGTTGCACAACCTGATCTGCGGCGCGCACCACACGCTGCTTTGCTTCGACGGCGCGGCCGCGACGAACGAGGGCTACGAGCGGCTCGGGCGTATCGTGGACGCGGCGCGGGCGCGGCTCGGTGATCGCGTGCGGGCTTATGTGATCGTCCCCGGATCCGAGGTTCCCACGGCCTTGCCCGCGGACGTACCCGTCTTGCTCGATCCGGATGGCGAATTGCATCGGCGGTTCGGGGCGCGGTCCGAGTGCATTTACGTGGTGCGACCCGATGGATACGTCGGGTATCGCAGCCAGCCGGCGGACGAGCAAAAGCTCGGGGTGTGGCTCGATCGTCTCTTCGTTTGATCGTCAGTACCGGACGCCGTTGTAGAAGATGAACTCGCCGCTGGGTACGCCTTCGGCCAATGTCTCGACGACCCCGGGCTCATAATCTGCGTCCGTCCAGGTGGGGAAGCAGCGCCCGTCTTTCGCGAAGAAGTCTTTCCCGCATCCGTTGGTGGATCGGGGCAGCGCGTCGGGGCTGACCCAGTGCGTCGAGCCGTTCGTCGGGTCGTTTTTCGTCGGGTCCTTGTCGCGCAGCCTGCGGCAGGCGGCCTCGATCGACTCCGTCATGTTCTTCGCGAAGAGCCCCGCGGTGCTGTCGTTCACGCCCTGGGCGCGCGTGCCGATCGACTTGTAATGCGAGATCTCGGAGGCTGAAACCGGCGCGCGCGGATTGCCCTTCGTGCGGTTCATGTACGCGTAGGCCACGGCCGTCTTCGCGTTCATGCTGTGCGAGCCCGCCTCGTTGTACACGACGTTCGCGAGGTGCATGAGCCCGTCGCCGTGGCAGGCGCACTCGTTGATCTTGTCGTTCAGCTCTTGCTTGCGTTGCTTGAGCGCGTCGCCGTGCGCCTTGGTGTCCGTGATGTTGGCGTCGTGCGGCCAATTCTTCTTGGCATAGTTGGCGACCTTCGCATCGTAGTTCCTCTGGTTGTTCGCGATGGCCGCGTCGAGCTTCTGGTTGACCGCGTCGATGTCGGCCTTCATCTGCGGGCTCATCGTCACGTTCGGATCACAGGTGCACGGCTTGACCGCGCTGCCCTCGTCCGGCGACGAGACCTGCTTCGAGTTCGCATCGCCGCCCGACGTGACGTTCTCCGGTGTGCCTCCGCCCAGGAATCCCATCGCGATCACTCCTTGCGCATGAAGCGGAGGACCCGCTCACAATAAAGGCCTGCCTCGTTCACGATCGCCTGCACGTCGCCCGCGCGGAGCCTCGTGCCCGCCCAGGCGAAGAGCGGATCGTTGGCGAATCCGTGCCCGAGCAGGCTCGCGAGGAGCGCGTAGACGACGGCCCCGCCGCCGCTCGTCCCGTGGGCCTCCGCGAGGCGCGCCCACTGGTCCGCTGCCCTGGCCTCGCCCTCGGGTCCGAGGACCATGAACCGCTCGGGGAAAAGCGCGCGTGTCTCCTGCAAGATCACCGCGCGGAGCGCCTCGGGCGCGACGTCCAGGGAGAGCGCGCGTGTGGCCCTCGGCTCGAACCTTCGCATCGCGGCGAGGATGCGCTCCTGGTCGAGGCCGGGCACGGCGCGGAGGTACTCCATCATCGCCTCGTGCAAGCGCTCGGCCTTCATGGCCTGCGTCGGGTGCGTCTCCGCGAGCACGGCCCCGGCCCAGGGGAGGAGCGGGTCGTCGTCGAAGGCGCAGCCGAAAAGGATCATCATCTCCACGAAGAGCCGCACCGGCCCCAGGCGGGTGAGGCCGTGACGCGCCGCGCGCTCCGCGCCGAGCCGCGCCACCGCGGCGATCGCGCGCTCCGGCACGATGGCGAAGCAGCCGGGCGAGCGCGCGCCGAGCCTGCGGATCACGTCCCGCTGGAGCTCCGCGACGCCGACGTCGCGCTCCAGAACCTCGAATTGGTCTTGTCGGATCCAGAAAGCCATCGTTTGCGCGCGTGTCGACGTTACAGCGATGTCGGTGCGTTGCCAAGGCAGCTCGGGTAGACTCGGCGCCCGAGGACCGATGAACGACGCTCCCGACGCGACCTCGCCCCCGGCCCCTGGCGCGCTGGCTCTCGAAGACGCGCGTCTGTTGCTGGAACAACACGCGCGCACGACGACGTGGGGGAGGCGGGGGCTCGCGGCGCGGCTCGACGTGACGTCATTCGAGCGCAGCGGCGCATTCGACGTGGTGTTTCAATCGTACACGGAGACACGCGTCCCGGAGGAGACCTACGAGGCGTACGTCGGCGCGCCCGTCGACGGCCCGGCGAACGGGCGCGCGCCGGGGGCGTGGGAAATCGTCCTGCAAATGCCGCCGCTCTTCACGTTCGACGAGCGCATCGCCGTGCGCGTGCCCCACACCGACGAGGTGCGCACCTGCTTCGGCTGCCGGGGCGACGGCCGGGTCACGTGCTCGTCTTGCACCGGCAGCGGGCGCGTCACGTGCTCGTCCTGCGGCGGCGGCGGCCAGACCACGGAGACACGCACCATCACGGAGACGGATGCGCAGGGGAATCCCTCGACGCGGACGGAGACGTACTCGTCGACCTGCTTGGGGTGCGGGGGCAGCGGGCGTGTGACGTGCGGGACTTGCAGCGGCAGGGGTCAGGTCACGTGTAGCTCCTGCGGGGGGGTCGGGCGGCTCTGCCATTTCCGGCGCGTGCACGTGCGCTGGGCGACGCGTAAGAATTCGCGGCAAATCGAGAAGACGGATCTGCCGGACGAGCTCGTGGGGCTCGCGGGCGGGGAGGTGATCCATAACGAGGAAGAGGCCCGCATCGAGCCGGGGCGCGGCGGGGAAGGAGGGGGCGGGCCTTATCGCGGGGCCTTCACGCGGGTGAACGCGGACGTGGAGGCGGCGGCGGATGCGCTGATTGCTTCGCACGTGTTTCCCGAAAACGAAAAACTCCACGGCCAGCGGCTCGTCGTGCGCGCGGTGCCCGTGTACGAGGCGCGGTATCGGTGGGGCAAGGAGACGCGGACGTTCTGGGTCTTCGGGACGGACCGGCGGGTGCATGCGCCGGGGTATCCGCTTTCGCGGTGGCGCGTGGGCGGCGTGGTGCTCGGGGTCGTCGCCGTGCCGGGGGTGCTTGTCGGGGCGAATATGGCCGGAGAGGCGGCGAGCCCTCCTCAGGCGTCGGTGGAGGCATGGGTCCCGCCTGCGAACCCGCTCCCCATGCCCATGCCCGCGCCGCTCGAAAAGGCGCCCGGGCCGAAGCCAATCGTCGACGTCGGAGAGGTGCCCTTCGAGGTCCGGACGGATCCGCCGGGGATGGAGGTCTTCGTCGAGGGCGCGAGGCGCGGCGTTTCGCCTTTGTGGATCAGGATTCCCGCGGGCGAGCTCGGTCCGTGTGGACCCGGGCAGCGGTGCGAGGTGGGGCGGTGCGCGCTCCGGCCGCGGGTCCCGTCCGGGCGTCGCGAGGCGGTCTGCGAGCCGATCACGAACGTGGAGATTCGCGGCGCGGACGGAGGCGTGTCTATCGTCCAGCCGCTCGTCCCTTCGAACGGCGAGCTCGTCGAGGTGCGAAATGGCACCCTCACGATCACGCCCATCGAGCGGATTCGTTGATTCGGCCTCGCGGCGAGGTGCATCCCCGGCCGCGCGACGCTACAGAGAGACGCGAGCACCGGCCATGGTCACGCGGGGCGACCAGGCGCCGGGATCACGGCACGTGGAGCGGGGGCCATGGAGCTTTGGTTTTGGCTTTCGTTTGTGTTCGTAGCGTATACCTACGTCGGATACCCGGTCGGGATATGGATCCTCTCCCGATTTCGGCGCGAGGAGCCCGTCGATCCGGCCGTCGTGGCCGAATGGCCGGCCGTGACCGTGGTGATCACGGTCCATAACGAGGCGGCGCGGGTCGCGGCCAAGATCGAGAACCTGCGCGCGCTCGACTATCCGCCCGAGCGCCTGCGCTTTCTTTTCGTCTCGGATGGTTCGACGGACGCGACGGACGCCGTCCTCTTGCGCGCGCCCGACGTGACGCTCCTCCGGTATCCGGAGCGGCGGGGCAAGGCGTACGCGCTGAATGTGGCGATGGCCCACGTGGAAACGCCGGTCGTCGTGTTCGCGGACGTTCGCCAGCAGATCGAGCGGCGCGCCGTGCGCCACCTCGTGGCACGCTTGCTGCAAACTGGTATCGGGGCGGTGAGCGGGGAGCTTTTGCACGTCGATCCAAGGACGCGGACCGCGGCGCACATCGGGCTTTACTGGCGATACGAGAAATGGATCCGCAAAGCGGAGAGCCGCTTCGCCTCGACGGTCGGCGTCACGGGCGCGTTGTATGCCATGCGGCGCGAGGACTACACGCCGCTCCAGACGGGCACGCTGCTCGACGATTTCGAGCAACCGATGCACCTCGCGCGCCGCGGTCGCCGCGTCGTGTTCGAGCCGCGGGCGGTGATGTACGACGAGCTGCAGGAGACCATGGCCGGGGAGCGAAGGCGAAAGATCCGGACGCTCACGGGCAATTTCCAGTCGTTCGCGCGGCACCGGTGGCTGTTCTTGCCGTGGCGGAACCCGCTGTGGGTCCAGTTCGTCTCGCACAAATGGTTCCGTCTGCTCGTGCCCTACGCGCTCGGCGTGATGTACGTGTCGTCCTTGCTGGCGAGCGGCCATTTCTATCGGACGGCGGCGACGCTGCAGGGCGCGTTTTATACGCTGTCTTTCGTGGGCGCGGCCCTCCCGAAGCTGCGGCGGATCCGGCTCGTGAGCTTCGCGGAGGTGTTCGTCGAACTGAACCGGGCCTCGGTGCTTGCCCTGCGCAACTACCTCGACGGCCGCGTCGAGGCGCGATGGGAGAAGACATGAGCCGACTCGTCGTCCTGATGTATCACGCGCTCTACGAGGGCGAGCGGGAGTTTTTCGCGATCGACGCAGCGGATCGGCCCTATGCCGTCTCCGTGTCCGCCTTCGAGGCGCAGCTCGACATCCTGGCCCGGCGGGGCCTGCCGGTGGCCGATCCCGCGGTGCTGCCGAGGAAGCTCGATAGGGAAGAGCGTATCGTGTTGACGTTCGACGACGGGCACGCGAGCACCTACCGGCACGTTTTGCCGCGCCTCCTCCGGCGCGACCTCCGCGCGGCGGTGTTCGTGACGTCCGATTTCATCGGCCATCGCCCCGGTTTTTGCGGATGGCGCGAGGTGCGCGAGATGGCCGAGCGAGGCATGTTGATCGGCTCCCACGGGCGGACGCATCGATTCCTCGACGATCTGCCCGAAGAGGCGGCGCGCGCGGAGCTGCGTGATTCCAAGGCGACGATCGAGGATCACGTGGGGGGCGTGGTGGAGCAGGCCTCGTTTCCCGGCGGCCGATTCCGGCCATGCGACGTGGAGGCGGGGATCTTGGAAGGCTACCGCGTGTTCCATACCTCGCGCGCCGGGGCGCACCGGGCGGGGCGTTTGCCCGAGGGCGTGTTGCTTTGCCGGATCGCGGTTCGTCAGGGCACGTCAGCGGGCGAATTCGAGGCGCTCGCGAGCGCGTCGCCGGGGTGGCTCCTCCGGGCCCGCGCGCTCGGCGGGGCGAAGGCGGCGGTGCGGTGGGCCCTGGGGAATGGGAGGTATCACGCGCTCTACGAGCGGCTCGCGGGCGGCGCGGGGTGAGATGCGGGGCGGAGGGGAATTGCGTTCAGCCGCGATTCTGCCAGCGCAGCGGAATCCCAAATCGCGCGGCCAGTGCCTCGACGCGCGCCCGCGCCTCGTCCTCGGGGACATGCATTCGGGACGCGGTTTGTTGCAGCCATGCCTCGTCGAGCGGGGTGCGTGGATCGAGGAAGGGATCCGTGCCGTCGCATTCCTGGGTGAGGAACCGGCGCTCCTGGCGATCGACGCGGCTCGCCAGCGCTCGGAGGGCCTGCCGCCGGATCGAGGCGTCCGGGTCGTCGAGGCGCTGTATCAGCAGAGGTTCGGTCGCCTCGCCCCCGATGCGCGTCAGCACTTCGATGGCGGCGCTGCGGACGTGTGTATCCGGGTTTCGGAGAGGAACCACGAGGGCGCGGAGGACGGCGTCCGCGCCCAGGCCGGCGAGCGGCCTTATCGTCCCATCGCGCGAGATTTCATTCGGGCGCTCGAGGTTTTCGAGGAGCGGGGGAATGGCCTCCTCGGCTTTCAGCCTGGCGAGCGCCATGGTGGCCGCGCGCCGCACCCCCACGTGCACGTCGCGCAAGAGCGCGACGAGCGGCGGAATGGACTCCTGGCTCCGGAGATAGGACAGATCGGTCGCGGCCTCGATACGCGTGTCGGGGTCCGGGGCCCCGAGCTGCTCCAGGGCACGCTGGATCGCCGCTCCGCCCGGCAGCGGCGCCCGGCGTTGATAGGAAACACCGCAGCCGCCGCAGAAGCCCTCGACGACCGATTCGATGCCGGCCTCGTCCTCGCGGTAGACTTTGTGTTTCTTCCGGATCTGCAAGGCGAGGCCACAACTCGCGCAGAGGTCCTCCTCGTACGCCCGTTCCCAGGAGAGGCCCGTATTTCGCAGGACCGCGGCGATGAACGCGTCCGGCGGCCGGTAGCCATGGTCGGTGACGTAGTGATGAATCATCACCGGCGCGGCAAACCTCGACCCGTCGTCCCCGACCACGCGGATCTCCCCGCTCCCGATGATCGGCTTTTTATGACCGAAGGAACAGGTATGGCTCCGGCGCGAGAGCACGATTCTGGCGCGCGTCACGAGGACCGCGAGCCGCACGAGGAATGCGGCGGGCACGGGTCCTTCCGGGAACGCGTGCCCAAGACCGAGCCAGCCGATGTTGAGGACTGGCGCTGCCCGCCCACCCGCGTTGCCCTCCGCGTCCCCCTCGGGATCTACGTACGGGCTCAGATCCTCGAACCAGGCCATGCAAGCTCCAACGCGGTCTCCATCCAGCGGTCTCCGGTGAGCCGGAGGCTACACAACCTGCCCCATTCGCTCAAGGATGAAGCAGGTCTTGCGCGGGGTTCTCCCTGGCACTCGTCTGCCCCATCCGGCAGGATTGCGTAATAGGAGGGATTGCGCGTCAGGGAGCGGCCGACGTTCGAGCCGGGCTCACAGATTCGGGGAAAAGCGCGCGCCTTAGCGCGGCGATGTACCCCGCGCGGAAGTCGCGCGACACCGGCGCGTCGCGGAAGGTCAGGTCGAAGCCGTGGAAGGCGCCGGGGACGATGACCTCCTCGCACGGCACGCCGCACGCGGAAAGGCGCCGCGCATAGGCGATGTCCTCGTCATGGAAGAGGTCGCACGTGCCCACGCCCATCCACGCCGGCGGCAGGTCCGACAGGTCTTCGCGTCGCGCGGCGGCCGCATGCGCCGGGACGACCGGCCTGCCCGGCGCGTGGCCGAGGTACGACGTCCAGCCGACCACGTTGCTTTCCTGGGTCCAGAGGCGGTGGTGTTCGCCGTCGATGTCCGTGCGGGTCGTGGTCCGGTCGTCCAGCATCGGATAGATCAAGAGCTGGAAGACGGGCTTCACCTCTTTGCGGTCGTGCGCGAGCTGGGCGAGCGCGGCCGTCAACCCGCCTCCGGCGCTCGCGCCGCCGATCGCGATGCGGTCGGGCGCGACGCCAAGCGCGGCGGCCTCTGCAAACAGCCAGCGGAGCGCGGCATAACAGTCTTCGAGCGGGGCCGGGAACGGGTGCTCGGGGGCGAGCCGATAGTCGACGGACACGATGACGATGCCGAGATCGCGCGCGTTCGACGCGCAGAGGTGATCGTCTTGCTCCGGCGCGCCGAGGATGTACCCGCCGCCGTGGATCCACAAGAGCGCCGGCGCGGGGCGCGCGAGCGTCGCGGGGCGGTAGATCCGCACTCGCACCTGCGGGGCGCCGGCAGGGCCGGGCACCCGCACGTCGTGCACCACGACGTCGCGCGGGGCACGCGGCGACGGCGCGACGCGCATGAGGAAACGCAGCACGGAGAGCAGCCGCGGGGAGAGGTTCACGCGCGGGAGGAAACGCGCGGCGCGCGCGAGGTCGGGGTGGAATGCTTGGGACATCGGATCGCCTCCTGCGCGGTGAGCGCGTGGTGGGTCGCGCGCTCTTCGTCGCGTCGACGCCTGCGATCTCCGATTACCAGGTCACCGGGAACTCGTGCAAGCCGTACACCAAGGCGTCGCTCTTGAACGGCAGCTTTTCCTCGGGCACGGCGAGCCGCAGCTCGGGGATCCGCCGGAACAACGTGTCGAGGACGATTTGCAGCTCGATCCGGGCCAGGTTCTGGCCGAGGCATTGGTGCGCGCCGAAGCCGAAGGCGACGTGATTCCGGGCGCCACGCTCGAGGTCGAGCTCGTCAGCGTCCCGGAAGACCTCCGGATCGCGGTTGCCGATATTGGCCAGCGCGACGACGCCTTCCCCGGCGCGGATGAGCACCCCTCCGAGCTCCACGTCCTCGGTGGCGACCCGACCGACGCCGAGCTCCGCAATGGTGAAATAACGCAGGAGCTCCTCGACCGCCGCCAGGGTCTTGTCGGGGTTCTGGCGAAGGGCCGCGAGCTTCTCGGGGTTCTTCAGCAGGGCCAACGTGCTCAGCGAGATCATGTTCGCGGTGGTCTCGTGCCCGGCGATCAAGAGGATGAAGGACAGGTTGAGCATCGACTCGTGATCGTACGTGCCCTCTTCGCGCAACTTGAGGACCTGGCGGCCCAGCAAGTCGTCGGTCGGATTCTGCTCCTTGTCGGTCACGAGTTTGTCGAGATAAGACAGGAGCTCGAAGAAGGCGAGCCCCTTCGCTTCGAGCGGCGCTTCCCGACTCACGAGCAATGCGGAGCGAGCCTGGAAGAACCCGTGATCGGCGTAAGGAACGCCGAGCAGCTCGCAGATCACGAGGGATGGCACCGGCAGGGAGAGCGCCTGCACGAGGTCGACCGGGCGAGGCCCGGCCAGCATCACGTCGATGTGCTCGTCCACGATTTGCTGGATGCGCGCGGTGAGCGCGGCGGCCCGCTTGACCGTGAATTCACCGACGACGGCCCGGCGCGCGGCCGCGTGTTCTTGCCCGTCCATCTCGATCAGCAGCGGCTTGCCATTCAGGGCGGGCATCACGAGGGGGGACAAATGGGGGAAGCCGGGGTTTTTCCGGCTGGCGCTGAACCGGGGGTCGGACAGGAGCGTCCGGATGTCCTCATGCCGCGTGATCGCCCAGGCCGTCGCGCCCGTGGGCAGCTTGACCTTGGCGATGGGGGCCTCCTGGCGAAAGCTGCGGTGCTGCGCAGGCGGCGCGTAAGGGCAGGTCCTGACAATGTCGAGCGACGGAATGGCATCGGCGGTCATGGTTCCTCCTCGGTTCGGGGTCCCACGCTAACCGATCGGTAAGTTCGGCGCAAGCCGATCGGTCAGTTGGGAGCTGACCGATCGGAAAGCATGCCGCGCGGCGAGGAGCGGGGTACTGTCTCGGTCCCCGCGAGGAGGGCCATGACTGCCGGCACCGCTGTCCACGACACCCGATCACGACTGCTCGACGCCGCGCTGAAGCTGTTCAGCAAACACGGGCTGGAGGGCACGTCGATGCAGATGATCGCCGACGCGCTCGGCGTCACGAAGGCCGCCCTCTACTACCACTTCAAGTCGAAGGACGAGATCATCGAGGCCGTGGCCTTGCCCGCTCTGCAGGAGATGGAGCAGATCCTCGACGCGGCGCGCACGAAGCGGAGCCGGGGCGCGCAGATCGATCACGCGCTCTCGGGGTTCGTCGACCTCATCGTCCGGGAGCGCACGTTGATCCGCCTGTTCAACAGCGACCCCGGGCTCCGGCGCCTCGTCAACCAGACGTTGCAGGCGCCGAGGGACGAGAACCTCAACACCAAGATGAAGACGGTCTTCGCCGGGGCCGACCCGAGCCTCGCCGACGCAATCACGATGCACGTCATGTCCGCGGGGCTCGCGATGGCCGGCGGCGCTCCCGAGTTCGCAGCCATCGACGACGACACCCTACGCCAGCACCTGCTCGACCTGGGCAAGCGCCTGCTGGGTCGTCCTCGTCGATAGATTCAAGGCGAGCAAGCGGAGCCGCGCTCGAAGACGAATCCGCCGAGGCAAAAGACGGTGACGCCGTCGACGCAGACATGGCCGAAGTCTTCCACGCCCGCGCAGCTCGGGTTTGGCGAGGGTTCGAGGGCACAGATGGGTTTGCTCTGCGTCTCGACGCAGAACTCCGAAGGGCTGCAAGCGCCCTCGTTCTGCGTGAGGCGTGTGACCGCGAATCCGGCCTGGCAGCGCGTCATTGCGCCGTCGACGCAGGCCACGCCGCCGGTTTGCTCGCGGCCTTCGCAGGCGGGCTCCGGGTCGGGCGAGAGGGCGCACAGGGCCAGCGGCTCCTTCGAGACCTCCGACACGCCGACGACGCACGCGACGTCGCATACGCTCTCCTTGAGCAAACGCCCTTTCGCGTCGCAGTCGAGCGCCGAATTTTCGACGCATAACGTGGCGCCGTGCGCGCAGCCTCCCGCGCACGAAGGACAACGGCCGTCCGGCTGCGGCTCGCAGAGGGCCGCTTCGCCGACTTCCACGCACAGGCCGGTGCAGGGCGCGTCCTCCCACACGTAGATGGGCCGTGTCCCTGGCATGATGCTCATGCCCCTCTCGCCGACGCACCTCTGGAATTTCGATCCGTTGCACCTCGCGGCGTGAGGCTCGCATTCGTCTTTGTCGACGCAACCGGCGAACAACACCCAAGCAACCCACCCACCCACGAGCCATGATAGCGTACGCATGGGGGGCCGTTGAGCAATCGGCATGCCAGCGGCGATATTCACGTTCCACGCCGCGCCCGCTCGGGGTGAACGATTAAATATCATTTATGTGCGCTCTCCGCGTCGATCACTAGCATCTTCGGCACGCCCCGGACCCGTCGCCGGGGTCGTCCTTGCCGGAGACGATCGACATGTGGAACCCCGCCCGAGAATGCTCCCTCCCCGTTTTCCCCGCGCGCGGCGCGAGGTCCTTGGCCGCCGCCCTGGCCGCGGTGTTGGTCGCGGCCCCCGTCGTCGCCCGCGCGCAGACCCAGGGCGAGGATGCCGTGACCGAGCCTGCTTCTCTGCCCGCCGCGCCCGCGTTGCTCGTCGCGACGACGCCGCCCGCGGCGGTCGTCGTCCCGCCTGCGGAGCCCGCGCGTCCCGCGGAGAGCGGCACGTGCGGCAAGGCGGGGCTCGAGCGCGTCGCGGACGCTGCGCGTCGCGGGACGGTCCGGATCACCACGCATACAAGCTGGGGCGCAGGCTTCTTGCTGGACGACACGCACGTCGTCACCCATTTCCACGTCGTGGATCGGCCGTTTCGGCTGCGCGTCCATACCCGCGACGGCCTCTCGGTGGGCGCGAAGGTCGTATTCACCGACGCATTCGAACGTATCTCCATCCTCGAGCTCGAAGCGCCCCTCCCTGGAAAGGCGCTCGAGCTCGCGACGTCGGCGCCCGTGATTGGCAGCGAGGTCGTCGCGATCGGCGTTCCTCTCGACTTTGGCACGCGTGAAGATCGCTTCCCGGCCCACCGCCGGGGTGTCGTCGCCGATCGCGACGACGAGCTTCTGTCGATCGACGCGCAGGTCGGGTTGAACTACACCGGCGGCCCGCTCCTCGACTGTCAGGGTCACGTGGCCGGCCTCCTCATCCCTCCTCCCTCGGGACGCGCAGAGTGGGAGTCTCCGATGGGTCACGCGGTGCCGGCCGGAAAAATACGAGAGGCGCGCGCGAGCGTGGGAAAGAAGCCGCCCCCTGTCACGACGAACATCGTCTTCGGGTTCGCGACCGCGTTCGCGGCTCAATTCGAGCGGGGCAAGGGATTCGTCGGCGGAACCATGGGCATGCCGATGCTCTTCGCCGACCAGTGGGAATTTTTGCCGCGCTTCGGCGTCTTCGGCCTGGTCCCTACCTCGGACGACCCCCGCCTGCCCATCGCACGGACGGACATGGCGCGCATCGTGGCGGATATGCGCATCGGATACCGCATTCCCCTGGTTTCGTCGCCCGCGTCGGTCTCGCTCGTCCCTTCGATCGGCGCCGGCTGGAACTGGGAGTACACGGAGGAGAAGACCTACAATCTGGTCCTCGACAATCCGACGTGCATGAGCCAGACGGACCCTTGCTCCTTCCGAATGGGCAAGAATACGAAGGAGTCCTGGGCACATGCGGGCGCCTTGTCCGTGGGCCTGGGCGTGCATGTGCATGCCCTGACGTTCGGATACGAGCTGCGCGTGTTGCCCTCGCCGGACGTGAAGTTCATCCATCAGGTCTCGCTGGGGCTCTCGACCTTTTGAACGATCGGGCCCGCGTGGCCACTTAACGATTTTTAACGCAGGCTTCCGCGGGGTGGTAACGTCTCCGCCCGTGACGATCCTGCTGCCCGGTACGTCGGCGCGCGGCGCCTTCGTCGGGCGCGCGCGGGAGCTCCGCGCGCTCGGGGAGCGCATCGACGCGGGCGCTCGGCTCGTGACGATCACCGGCGCTGCCGGCATCGGCAAGACACGCCTCGCGCTGGAGTGGGCCGCGTCGGCGCTGGCCACGTCCGCGCGCGATGGGACGCGCCTCTTGTTCTGCGACCTCAGCGAGGCCAAGGGGATCGACGACGCGTGCGCGGTCCTCGCCCGTGTGCTCGACGTGCCCCTGGCCGCGGCGGGCACCGCCGACGAGGTGGTGGCGCAGCTCGGGCGCGCCCTCGCGGGGCCGCCGCGGAGCGTGGTCCTCCTCGACAACCTGGAGCAGCTCGTCGACCTTGCCCCACGGATGCTGGGCCCCTGGCTCTCGTTTGCTCCTCGCGCGCAGTTCGTCGTGACCTCGCGCGAGCGGCTCCGGCTGGACGGCGAGGTGTCCCTCGGGCTCGAACCGCTCGGCGTGCCGCCCGCGGAGGAGCGATCGCTGCGCGTGATCGCCTCGTCGGACGCCGTCGAGCTCTTCGTGGCGCGGGCGCGGGCCGTGCGCTTCGACTTCGAGCTCACCGAGGCCGAAGCCGAGAGCGTCGCCGCGATCGTCCGGCGCGTCGACGGCATCCCGCTGGCGATCGAGCTCTGCGCGGCGCGGATGGGTGTCCTCGCGCCGGGGCAGATCCTCGACCGGCTCGCGCGCCGCTTCGAGCTGCTCGTGACGGGCGCCCGCGGCGCGCCCGCGCGCAAGGCGACGTTGCGCGGCGCGATCGACTCGTCGTGGGAGCTCCTCGCGCCGTGGGAGAAGGACGCGCTCGCGCAAGGCTCGGTGTTCGTCGGCGGCTTCTCCCTCGACGCGGCGGAGGCAGTGCTCGATCTCGGCGCCGGACGCGAAGACGGTGCGCCGCCGATCCTCGACGTGCTCCAATCGTTGCACGACAAATCGTTGATCCGGGCGTTCGACCTGCATCCGCCGAGCGCCGCGGGCGAGCGCCGCTACGGCATGCTGGAGAGCCTCCACGCGTACGCCGAGGAGCGGCTCGACGAGCTCGGCGGCAAGGAAGCCGCCGTCCGGCGCCACGCGGCGTATTTCCTCGGCATGGAGGGCCCGCGGGAGGCCGCCTTGCCGCGGGTGATCGACGTTCGCCGCGCCTCGCTGGAGGCGAGCAACCTGATCGCCGTGTGCACGCGCGCGCTCGCCCGGCGGCCGCTCACGTCCGAGGACGCGGAGGCCGCCCTCCGCGGGCTCCTCCTGCTCGAACCCGTGCTCCTTCTGTGCGCCAAGGGCCGCCTGGAGCCGTACGTGGCGATGCTCGACGCCGCGCTCGAGGCCGCGCCTGCCCCGCCGGGCCTGCGCACGCGGGCCCTCTACACACGCGCGCTCGCGGATCTGCTCCGGGGACGGGTGATCGACAGCTTCCTCGGCTTTCAGCGGGCGCTCGACGAAGCGTGTGTGGCGGGCTCGCGCGTCGACGAAGGCCTCGCCCTCACCAAGCTCGGGGTGATGTTCGATCAGGCGGAGCGCCCGGACGACGCGCGGTCCTGCTTCGACCGCGCGCGCGCGATCGCCCTCGATCTCGGCGAAGCGTCGCTGCACGCCGACTGGATGCTCACCTACGGCGGCGCGCTCAACTGGCGGGGACGCGCCACGGAGGCCCTGGGGTACGTGGAGCAGGCCGCCGCCGGCTTCCAGGCCGCCGGCGATCCGCGGGGACACTCCCTCGCCCTCGCGCAGGTCGCCCTGGCGCGCCTGAGCCTCGGCCGGCTCGACGAGGCCGAGCGCGCCGCCGGCCAGGTGCTCGCCCTGCTCCAGGAAGACCGGCGCACCGAGGGCTACGTGCTCGGCATCCTCGGGCGCGTCCAGCAGGCGCGGGGCCGGTTTGGCCAGGCGCGCGAAAAGCTCGGGGCGGCGCTCGCGATCCACCGCGCCGTCGGCGATCGATGGTCGGAGGGCGTGCTCCACGGCTACCTGGGCGACGTCGCGTTCGAGGAGGGCCTGCTCGACGACGCGCGCTCCGCGTACGGGGAAGCCCTCGCGCGGCTCCAGGGCACCGGAGAGCGGCATTATTCGGTTGTTTTCCTGGCCGCGCTCGGCGCTGTCGAGACCGGGCTCGGCCACGAGGACGCCGCGGCGGGGCACTTCGAAGCCGCCGCGGCCAGGCTCGTCGGCGGACGCGTGCTCACGACGAGGATCGCGGTGGAGCTGCACGCGGCCCACGCGAATGCCAGGCGCGCGCGTATCGCCGCGGCGGCGGGGGAGGGGACGGCCGCGGAGCGATATCGCCTCGCCGCTGCCGCGCCCATGGCCATGGCGCAGGCGCCGGCTCCGGACGGCACCCTCGCGCCGGCGCGCGGCTCGGCGGACGTTCGCCTCGCCATGCGCCTGCTCGATCGCGCGCTCGCCTTGCCCGTGGCCTCGGCGGGAGAGCCCGTCGCTCCGCTCCCGCCGGTGATCGCGCGGCTCATCGTGGGCCCGGAGGCCCGCTGGTTTCGCCTTCAGGAGGGCCGCCCGGTGCCTTTTTTGAAAGCGAAGGCGGCGCGCCTCGTGCTTTCGCTCCTCGTGCGCGCGCGTATCGACGCGCCGGGGCGCGCCCTCTCGATGGCGGAGCTCTTCGAGGCCGGCTGGCCCGGGGAGCGCATCCCGCCCAAAGCGGCGGCGAACCGCGTCTACGTCACGCTCACCAAGCTCCGAAAGCTCGGCCTCGGGGCCCTGCTCCAGAGCCGCGATGACGGCTTTTTGCTCGACCCCACGGCGGTCGTCCTCGAATCCCTCGACGCCGAGCAGTCGCTTAATTCTTTTTAATTCGATACCCGAGCCCGGGTCGCGCCGCTCCGGGCGGCTCGAAATGGTGTAAAACGCCCGGGAATTCAGGGGAGCGCGGCCCCATCTCGTCGCCGCGTCGAATCCCTGTCATCCCGTCGAGGTATCATGCGAACTTGGCCGATTGTCGCTGCAATGGTTTCTCTTGGCGTGGCCCTCGTGGCCGCGCCTGCGCCCGCGCTTGCCGACATCCTCGTTCCCGGCGCGCCCGACACGAGCGGCATCCGCGCGATCGGGAAGGGCATCAAGGAGATCGGGGCCGAGAGCCTCCTCGTGCTCAATTACAGCAAGGAGGGCAGCACCTCCGCGATCCGGACCACGAACATCACCGGGCTCACGTTCCGTTATTTCATCGTCAAGAACCTGAACCTGGAGCTGAACGTCAGCTACTTCTACAAGGGCGAGAACGACGTCGCGCGGCAGGGCGGGGTGTTCACGCTCGGGGGGAATTACCTCATCAACATCGGACGAGGGTTGTTCCTCAATCCCGGCATCGCGGGCGGCGGGTTTTATGGCAAGCAGCCCATCAAGGACGCGCCAAAAGGCACGCCGGCGCTGACGACGCTGGGCGGCACGGCGCGGCTCGGCTTCGGGCTCGCGTTTTATGCGAGCCCGAAGTTCAACTTGTTCGCGAGGCCCGAGGCCATCGTCTTCGTCGGGACGGTGGGAGATGGCTCCACCAGCTCCTCGCTCCTGAACGTCGACGGCGGCTTCAATGTCGGGATGAATTACGTCTTTTGAGCCGGGGATGGCTCGAGCACGACCAATTGCCCGAGCGCGTCGATCATCCCTACAACCTCGGTTCCCAGCACGAGGGCGCGTGCGGTGGGCTCGACGCACTCGCCCGTGCAGGTCCCGCCGACGTCCCACATGCGAATGCGGCCGCCCCCTGTCCGCGTGCAGAACCTCGATCCATCCAGCGAGGTGACGATCTCGACGACGGGATCCGCGCCTGCGTCGAGTGTCCTCACGACGACCGCGCGCTCGACGTCGACGTATCGGACCTTGCCCGTGGTATCGCCCACGAGCGCGAGCCGAACTCCCTGGTGCTCCATGCATGCGAGGCTGCGCACGGCTCCGACCGATGCAATCGTCACCCCAGCGACGGGGAGTGGCCGCCCGTCGCGGCCTGCGGCGTCGGGAATTCGATAACGGCGGAGGGTACCGTCTGCGCAGCCCAGGAGCACGAGCGACCCGGCTTCGTCGGCGAACACGAGCGCCGTGATCCCGCCGGCACCCTCGGCGGACAGCTCGGCCAAGGCGTGCTGGGAAGCGCTCGTCGGATCGTGAACGAACGCGCGGTGACTCGACGGCGCCGCGTGAAGCAGGCGGGCACCGCCGCGCGCGATGGCGCGAAGGAACGCGCCGCCGTCGAAGCCATGCGAGTGCACGCTGCCAACGACGTGCCCCGAGGCGCGCGCGATCAGAGACACGGATTCGAGGTGGACGATGGCCATCGAGGAGGGCCACGCGTGAAGAACCGCGCCGTGCAGCGGACGCTCGGCCTGCCCTTCCTCGTCCGCCGGCATGTACACGGCGCCCACGACCGAGCCACGCGCGGCTTCCCACACATGGGCCGGAAGGCCATAACCGGAGACGATGACGCGGCCCGGGGCAGCCTCGTCCACGACCGCGTGGTCGTACTTCCATTCGGAGTGGCCCGCGCTGAAGTCGCGCGGGGCTGGCTCGATTCTCCAGGTCAGGCACGATCCGTCGTCGAGCCACGTGACGAGCCGATCACGAGGCGAGACCGCGAGCGCAGCAGGTTTTGCGTCGCCGTACGAAAACGCGTGGTGCGAGAGCACGACGTCTGCGACGACGGCGATCCCTGAACGATGTATCGTGAAGATGAGACCCTCGCTCGATCGCGCGAGCGCGAGCGGGGGCTCGTCGTCGTCGAGCCGATCGTCGTCGTCGAGCCGATCGTCGTCGCCGGTCGTATCGGCCTCCGCGGCCCCGAGCTCGGCACCCGAGCTCGTCGCGTAGCGCATGGGCCCGCGTGCCGCGTCCCACAGAATAATCTCGGCTCCGTCGGACGTCACGACGCCGGCCGTGAGCTCACCCACGTCCTCGTCCTCGTCCTCGTCCTCGTCGAGGATCGTTCGAATCAACTCCCCTCGCTCGAACGAGACGAGCGATGCGTCGAACCAGCCGACCACGAGAAGCTCTCCGCTCTCCGGAACGACCGCGCAATCGACCACCTCCTCGCGCTCCCACGCGATGCGGCCTTCGTCGAGATCCCATACACGCAGGGTGCCGTCGCACGTCGCGGCGACGTACCGCCCACGCGGATGAAAGACGACACGTTTTGGCAGGAAGCGCGCCCCCGCCAAGCTTGGAGGTGGTGCCAGGCGCGAAACGAGCCGGAGCGTCGGCGCCATCGCCACGTCATTTCGTCGTCGCAAGACGGGGATCATGACTCGACGGTCCTCCATGGCTCGGGTGCGAGCTCTGCGCGCTGCTCCTCGTGGCGGATCCTCGTGCCGTCCGCTCCTTCGACATCCTGGACGAAGAAGCGCGCGTGGGAGGGGCCGATGACGGCGACGAGCTCGGGGGGGTTGACGAACTGGACCTCGTGCTCCCCGCCGCTGCCGCTGATGGAAGCGATGGCGAAATGGTTGCCGAGGCTCTCGGCGAGCGCGCGGGCGTCCGCGTCACGCGGCGGGTCGAGGGAACGAATCAAGGAACGTTGCATCGCGGGCGACAAGAGCACGGTCCCGTCGAGTACACAAGCGAATGACCAGCCCCCCCGCGGCACCTCAGGGCCCCCGTGGAGGTGTTGTATGACGTACGTCCGTAGGACGCGAATGGTCGGGTCGGGTGGAACGTGGCGGCGGGGCGGGCTCGCCGTCTTCGGCGCGTTTGCCCTGTCGCTGCTACCCGCGTGCAGCGGCGGTTGTTCGGTCGAGTTCGAGCGCAGCGAAGCGACGCACGCGGACGGCCTTTATCGCAGGCTGCTCGTCGGAGGAACGGAGCCCGACGGGGCGTTCGTCCTGGCGCAACACGAGCGCGCGCCGGGGGAGGAGGAGCTCGTCCTGGTCTCGCTCGCGGAGGGCGAAAAGCGCTCTTGCGCGATGGGCAAGGCATTCGGGTACACCACGATGGGGCCGCAACCCTCGTTCAGCGGCGACGAGCCGCGCGTCGACGCTCGCCCGGCACGCATCTTGGCGTTCGAGGGAGAGCCCGGGGCCAAGAGCGGGGACCTGCGCATCTTCGACGCGTCCTGCGTGGAGCACATGCGCGTGCCCTCGGTCGAAACGTGGCCGTGGCCGATCTACAGCAGCGCCGAGAGCCGGACCGAGGCCTACGCCGCGCGGACGACGTCGGGTGAGGTCGTGTGGATCGATCCCTGGGCCGGCTCGATGCGCACGATCTCCGAGGGCGCGAGCTTCTGGAAATACGCGGCGGAGACCTTCTGGCTGATCGAGGGCGGGCGCCTGGTCCTGCGTGATCGTGAGGGGAACACCTTGCAAACCGCGGGCGAGGGCGTCACCGAGGTCGTGGTCGACTTTACCGGAGAGGCGGCTTATGTGGATGCGTTGGGGCTCTGGGTGCTGAAGCTAGGGGATCCCGCGCCCATGGCCATCCCCACGGCGGCCGCGCCGTGCAAACCCGAGTACTTTTACGTGAACTCGCTCAAGCTCGCCTACCGGGACGACTGCGCGGCCGGCGTGCTCGCGGTCCGGGACCTGACGACGGGGGACACACGCCTCGTCGCAGCCGGGGTCACGTCCGCGCGTTTCGTCCGCCGCGCCTCGAAGTCGTGGATCTTCTTCCAGCGCGAGGAGCCTGGGAAGAAGCGCGAGCTTTGGGCCGTCCCGGGGGACGGTGAGCCCGTGCTCGTCGGGACGAATCCGAAGCCCGACGGGTATGTTTGGTCGTTCCAGGAGGAGGGCTCTCTGGTCGAGCTCAATCACGACGGCACGAGCGGCACGCTGGGAACATGGACGCTGGAGGGCGGTTTTTCTCCGCTCCTCGAGGGCATCGGGGGGGCCTGGGTCCAGAGGGGCGCCCACCTCGCCATGGTCGTGGACGAGCAGGCGGAGGTCGGGACGCTCGTCGTGCTCGACAAGGAGACGCTGGCCGAAGCTCTCCGGGTCCCGCGCGTGCACCGCGCGACCCCGTGGTTTTCCTACCAGGCGCCCGCCCTCGGCTACGTCCACGGCTGGGACGACGCGCTCGGGGCAGGCACCCTCGGGGCCTGGATCTCCGCCAACGGACAGCAGATCGACGTCGATACGGGCGTCAGCGAATTCGACGAGATCTACTGGCCCGAGCCCGGCATCGTCTACGCCGTGCGCACGCCGGAACGCGCGGGCCTCTGGTCCGCCTACCCGGATTTCTAGAAGTGGTCTCATAAACCTACTCGCGCCCCGAATCGTCGGTCGGCCTCGCTCGAAATCCGCGTAGGATTCCTCGCTTCGCCCTCCCTAGCTTCGGGGCGCTCCCAACGGTTTATGAGACCACTTCTGGTCTCTGCCCCTCCTCCCAGGGGTTGCTGCGCTCGGGCAACCCCTGATCTCCCCGGGCTCATCGAGCAACCTGTGGACGCATCTGCTGCGCGCCACGAATCGACGAATCAATACGGCTTCGGCGCGAACCAAGCGTTGGCCTTGTCCCATCCGTATTGGCCGGCGGTGCGGTGCACCCGGCATGCGACGACGTAGAAGTCGGTGATGTGGGGCTTGTGTCTCTGCGTGACCTCGATCAACGTTCGGAGGTCGATGGTCTTCGCGTACCACCGCTTTCGCACGGTGACCACGTGCGGGCACCACCGGATGTCGCCGGCACCAATTCCAGGTCGCTGGTCCGGTCTGTTGTAGCCTCCTGCGGCTTTCACGCCCGCCTGGGCGCTGTCGATGATGCCCGAGAGACCCTCGTAGTCATCCGGCGCGCCGTGGGCTGCATCGTTCAGGACCTTCGACAGTTCGTAATTCGGGCAGTGTCTCCCCGGCCCGACGTCCAGCGCAGCCAAGGCCGGGTTTCTCGACCCGTCCGTCCTCATGTGCCTGTTTCTCGTGACGACTTCGGTGATGGCGCCGGGACCATTGTTGAAGGGGATGCCGGGGGCCACATAGAAGTGGATGGTGGTATTGTTGGGAACGGCAAAGTAGCCGTCGCTGAAGTATCCATACGTCGCGCCGTGCGAGAGCGTGACGCAATCCGTGACGGGATTGTTGGGCGACTCGACGGGGCTTGGCCAGAACCAAAGCCGCGAATCGGTGATTTCAACCTTCTGAGCCATGTGCCTCCGGAGGACGAAGAGGGCGCTTTCCTCGATGGGGCGCCTCGCGCCCGGAGCAGCATATACCGGGGTCCGCTTCTGGGGAACAATCGGCGGACTTTCGTCCGTCGCCCCGTTGCACATTCCGCCGCAGGTAGATAGTTCCGCGCAGTGCGAGCAGGCCGTGCGGCTCTTTGGTCTACATCGAGAACACCTTGTCGAGGCGCATCAGCCGGAGGAACGCGAGCGGCTGACCCGTCAGCCCGACGAGCTTCACCTCGCCGCCGCGCTCGCGCACCTGCTTGTGCAGCGAGACGATCACGCCCACGCCGGAGCTATCGATCGAGCTCAGCTCCAACAGATCGAGCGTGATGTGCCGCCGGTTCGCGGCGAGGAGCTCGTCGATCAGCGTCCTGAATTGCGGCGCAGTCCCCTCTTCGAGTTTCCCCACGATGGTGACCGTTGTTTCGTCTTCGTGATCGGTTCGCGTCATCTTCATGGGATCTCGATGCCTCCTCAGCGGGAGCGTGTGGCCTTCGAACGGCTCCCGACGAAGGTTGCCAGGTGCTCGCCGGTCAGCGTCGACTTTTTCGCGACCAGGTCGGCCGGGGTGCCTTCGAACACGATCCGGCCGCCGTCGTGGCCCGCGCCCGGCCCGAGGTCGATGATCCAGTCGGCGTGCGCCATCACCGCCTGGTGGTGCTCGATCACGAGGACCGACTTGCCCGCGTCGACGAGCCGATCCAAGAGCCCGAGGAGCTGCTGGAGGTCGGCCAGGTGCAGCCCCGTGGTCGGCTCGTCGAGCACGTAGACGCCGCCATCTTCGCCCATGTGCGTCGCGAGCTTGAGCCGCTGCCGCTCGCCCCCCGAGAGCGTCGGGAGCGGCTGGCCGAGCCGCAGGTAGCCGAGCCCCACGTCGGCCATGCGCTTCAGGATCGCGTGTGCGGCCGGCGTACGCGCCTCGCCGGCGCCGAAGAAGCCGACCGCCTCTTCGACCGAGAGGTCGAGCACCTCGGCGATGTGGCGACCGCCGAGTTTGTACTCCAGCACCGACGCCTGGAACCGCCGGCCCTCGCAATCCTCGCAGACCGTGCTGACGCCGGCCATCATCCCGAGGTCGGTGTAGATCACCCCGGCGCCGTTGCAGGTCGGGCAGGCGCCCTCGGAGTTGGCGCTGAAGAGGGCGGGCTTGACGCCGTTCGCCTTCGCGAACGCCTTGCGGATCGGCTCCAGCAGATCGGTGTACGTCGCCGGGTTGCTCCGCCGCGAGCCATGGATCGCGCTCTGGTCGATCGACACGACCCCGTCTCGACCCGACACCCAGCCGTGGATCAGGGTGCTCTTGCCCGACCCCGCCACGCCGGTCACCACCACGAGCACGCCGAGCGGGATGTCGACGTCGACGTTCTTCAGGTTGTGCCTGCTCGCGCCGCGCACCTTCAGCACGCCCGACGGCTTGCGCACCGAAGGCTTGAGGGAAGCCCGGTCGCTCAGGTGACGCCCGGTGAGCGTGCCGCTCGCCCGCAGCCCGTCGAGGGTGCCCTGGAAGACGACCTCGCCGCCCGCGGTGCCGGCGCCGGGGCCGAGGTCGACGACGTGGTCGGCGATCACGATCGTCTCCGGCTTGTGCTCGACGACGAGCACGGTGTTGCCCTTGTCGCGCAGCCGGAGCAGGAGCTCGTTCATCCGCTGGATGTCATGCGGGTGCAGCCCGATCGTCGGCTCGTCGAAGACATAGGTCACGTCGGTGAGCGACGAGCCGAGGTGGCGGATCATCTTTGTGCGTTGCGCCTCGCCGCCCGAGAGCGTACCGGAGGGCCGGTCGAGGCTGAGGTAGCCGAGCCCGATCTCCACGAACGAGTCGAGCGTGTGCCGCAGCGCCCCGAGGAGCGGCGCGACGGACGGCTGGTCCAGGCCGCGCACCCATGCGGCCAGGTCGCTGATCTGCATCGCGCAGGCGTCGGCGATGTTCTTGCCCTTGATCTTGGAGGACCGGGCGGCCTCGCTGAGGCGGGTGCCGCCGCAATCGGGGCAGGTGCTGAACGTCGCCACGCGCTCCACGAAGGCGCGGATGTGCGGCTGCAGCGCGTCGATGTCCTTCGAGAGGTACGACTTCTGGATGTTCGGGATCAGCCCCATGTACGTGAGGTTGATGCCGTCGACCTTGATCTTGGTCGGCTCCTTGTGGAGCAGGTCGTGCAGCTCTTTTTTGGTGAACTTGCGGATCGGCTTGTCCGGGTCGAAGAAGCCGCAGCCGCGGAAGATACGGCCGTACCAGCCATCCATGCTGTAGCCGGGGATCGTGAGTGCTCCCTCGTTGAGCGACTTCTTGTCGTCGTAGAGCTGCGATAGGTCGATGTCGTTGACCGAGCCGCGGCCCTCGCAGCGCGGGCACATGCCGCCGGCGCGGTTGAAGACGACCTTCTCGGCTTTGTCGCCCCCCTTCTGGAACGAGCCGACCGCGTGGACCGAGGGGACGTTGAAGGAGTATGCGTTGGGCGGGCCGATGAACGGCTTGCCGAGGCGGCTGAAGAGGATACGCAGCATCGCATTGACGTCGGTCGCCGTGCCGACCGTGGAGCGGGGATCGGCGCCCATCCGCTCCTGGTCGACGATGATCGCGGTCGTCAGCCCGTCGAGCACGTCGACCTCGGGCCGGGAGAGCGTCGGCATGAAACCCTGCACGAACGCGCTGTAGGTCTCGTTGATCATCCGCTGCGACTCGGCCGCGATGGTGCCGAACACGAGCGACGACTTGCCCGATCCGGAGACGCCGGTGAAGACCGTCAGCCGCCGCTTGGGGATCTCGACGCTGACGTCCTTCAGGTTGTTTTCGCGGGCGCCCTGGACGCGGATCAGGTCGTGGCTGTCTGCGGGATGCTGGGGGGTCGAGGTCATGTTCGCGATCTTTGCCATCGAGGGTCGAGGTGGGTCGTGAAGCGATGCGGCCGTCGGCGGGTTCAGGAGGTGCGTAGCTCGCTGCGCCGCTTGGCGACATACGGCAGCACGAACAAGTACAGGCCGGTGAACAGGAGCACGGCGAGCGGGAGCAGCGGCGAGAAGGTGATCCAGGCGGGAGGCTCTTGCCCTTGTCCCAAGCCCCTGGCGACGAAATTGGCGATGACGGTCACCGTGAAGGCAATGGATATCCAGCGATGGGTTTGTCGAATCCCCTGGTTCATGTGATCCTCGCGAGCAGGTCGACGAGCTTGCCGCCCATCATCTTCCAGCCGTAGCGCGCGCCGCCGAAGTTCTGCTTCTGGCTCGGCTTGAAGCCCGATTGCACGAGGGACAGGCGCGTGCCCGAGGCCGTGGGGGTGAGCGTGAAGGTCACGACGGTGTCGAGCTCCATGTCGCCGACGACCCACGCGTAGCTGAGCTTCCGTTGCGCCTCGATCTCGACGAACCGGCAATGCACGGTGCCGTCCCAGCCGGGGAACGGATCCGTCTGGAACTTGAAGGCCGACCCCGACGCGAGCTCGAGCTTTTGATCAATGACGGGCAGGAGCCACTCTGCGAGCAGGGTGGGGTCGGTGAGGGCGCGCCACACTTTCTGGGGCGAATGCTGCAAATCGAATTCGAAGGAAAGGGATTCGGTCTGCGCGGGTGTGGTCGTGTCGGTGAGAGTCATTCGTCCATTTTCTCCAGCAGTCGTTCGAGGCGATCGACGTGCTCCGTCCAGAAGGCGCGGTAGTGCGCGATCCAGTCGATGAGCGGCTTCATGCCGCGCGGCTCCACCCGGTAGTAGACGCAGCGCCCCTCGCGCCGGCCGTTCACCAGGCCGGCGTCTTTCAGGGCGGCGAGGTGCTGCGAAACCGCCGGCTGCGAGATGTCGAAGCGCGCCGTCAGGTCCTTCACCGCCGCTTCGCCGCGGGTGAGCGACTCGAAGATCGCCCGGCGGCTGGGGTCCGCCAGCGCCTGGAAGACCTTGTTCTCGGCAGCGACCGCGCTCTCCATGGTTGACGTATAAGCCGATGCTTATCGGTTGTCAAGCGCGGAGGGGGCCGCCCGGAGCGCGGGGCGCGCGGACGCGGAGCGCGGCTTGGCGTTCGAACGAGGCCGAGCGCGATGGGGCGCTCCCCGTCCCCGCGCAGGGAGGCCCGAACGCCGCTGCTGCCCGCGCGACGGCTTTCGCCCCTGCGTCTGCTTCCGCTCCCCGCGTCCGCTACGTCTTCGACGACCGCTTCTTCCGCGGCTGCGGCAACGGCCCCGTCCCGCGCGCCCGCCGCTCGCTCCCCGGCGGCACCATGAACCCCGCCGTCTCCAGCTCCCGCAATGTCACCGCCCGCGCGTCCGCCGGGGCCGCGAGCGCCGCTCGGAACAGGATCCCCTCGAGCTCCGCGTCATTCCCCGGGAACTCGTAATCCACCAGGGCGGCCAATGCGCGCGGATCGATCCCCAGCGGCGCCTGCCGCAGCCGCTTCCCGATCCGCGTCAGCGCCTCCAGCACGAGCAGCGACAGATCCTCCCCGCGCGACGCGAGCGCCGGCAGCGCCACCGCGCGATCGCCGAGCCGATCCGCCAGCGGCTCCGCGAGCTTCCCGCTCGCCGCCAGCGAGTCCACCGTGCCCGGCAGCGCCACCACGAGCCCCACGTCCGCAGGCAACCCCGAGGCGATCCGCATCTGCACGAGCTCCGGCAGCACGTGCGCGTCGAGCAGCACGAGCGTCCCGCCCGCCGCCCGCGCGAGCGGCGAGGCCACCCGATCCTGCCACTTCGCCGGGTCGTGCTCGGATGGGGTCGTCCCGTCCACGATCACCATCACGCCCTTCTTCCGCACCGACGCGAGGTGCACGAGCGCCGCCCACGCCACCGCGTCGATCCCGGGCGACGAAAGCAGCGTAACCGGCACGTCCATCGCCGCGAGCTGCTCCAGCCGTTGCACCGCCGCCTGCGCCGCCGGGCTGTAGAGCGCGACCCGCGCCCGCTGCTCGAAGCTCCTCGCGACGGCCTCGAACTGCCCCTCGATGCGCCCGAGCTCCGTGGCGAGCCGCGCGCGCTCCGCCCCGATCTTGTCGAGGTCGTCCCGCGCCACGAGCTCACGCTCGCGCGAGCGCGACAGCATCGAGGACACGCCGAGCACGGCGGCCAGCCGATCCGAGAGCTGCCGCAGCGCCCGCACGTCCGAGAGCGTCGACGGCGCGACGCGCGCCCCCGCTGGCACCGTCAGCGCCCCGATCGGGCCGTCCGCGTCGCGCACCACGCTCACCGCCGAGAGGTGGTTGTCCTCCAGCCACGCGATGAGCGGCCGCACCTCCGGCTTCCGCACCGAGACCGCGTGCATCACCTCGATCCGCAGGATCCGCTCGGGCTCCGCGTCCGCGAGCGCGACGAGCCGCGGCGGCATCTCGGCCTTTTTCGTGTGCATGAAGCCGGCGCGATCGACGCTCACCTGCTCGGCCGGGAAGAACCGGTAGAGCGTAGGCGGCTCGCCGCCTTGCCCGAGCGCGCCGCGCAGCTCGAAGAGCGCCGACCGCAGCGCCTCCTCCGGATCGGGCGTCGTCGCCGCGCGCGCGGCGGCCTGCAACGCCGGCAAGAGCCGCCCGCTCCCGGGCCCCGCCCGATGCGCGAGCCGCTGCGCCACGAGCGCCGCGAGCGCCGCCGCCCCCGCCGCCCCGAACGCCACCA
>NZ_JARZHI010000095.1:0-34421 GCF_029946465.1 Polyangium sorediatum | reverse complement strand
GCAGCGGCGGCAGCGGCGGCAGCGGCGGCAGCGGCGGCAGCGGCGGCGGCGGCGGGACCGGAGGCGGCGGCGGCGATAACTCGGGGGGCGCGCCGGCTGCCCCCGAGGGTGAGGCCATCTCCCCGGGCCTCTGCGCATTTCGACCGGCCCCGGCGCGATCCCCCTCCCCGGCCCTCGCGCTCCCCGCGATCGCCGCTCTCGCGCTCGGCCTGCGCAGGCGCCGCAGGGGCTGACGCCGCCGAGCGCGACGTTACCTACGGCTTGGCGGGTGACGAGCGAGCCGTCACTTCGGCACCGTCACCTGACAGCTATCCTGGGGCCCGATCCACGCGAGGATGTTGACCCATAGCTGCTCGATCTCGGGCAGCGCTTGCCATTCGCTGTCGTACTCGATCCACTCGTCGCCCCAGACCACGGCCCGGCCCTTGCCCCGCTCGTGCGCGAAGGCCACGGGCCCCGCCGAGATGCTCCCGATCGCCGCGCTCGTGCCGCCGCTCCCGCCGAGGTCCTTGACCAGGTATCCGCCGAGGAACGTCACGGACGAGAGCCCCGCCGTCACCGGATGCGCGGCGAACATCGTCACCGGCTCGGAGTACAGACCAGGCTGGTATGCGAGCCCGAACGGGGCGAGCAGCGTGTTCGTATAGAAATCAGGTTCCGCGTCGGTATATCCCGTCATCGCGACGAACCCGCCCCGCATCCCCACCCACGCCGCGAGCGCGCTCGCCTCCTCGGCCGTGTAAGGCCGCGTCAGCCGATCAAAAATGAGGACGTCGTACTTGTCGAGGAACGCAGCGTCGAAGACCTCTCCGGGCGTCTGGTGCGTTCGCTCGACGCTCGTGCCTCGCTCCGTGAGCCAGGCCTGGAAGTTCGAGGAGGGATTGCTGCCCGGACCGCCGACGATACCGAGCCGCAAGCAATCGCAGATCCCGTCCTTGCCCACGTCCACGTCGTCGACGCGCCCATTGCAATCGTCGTCCTTGCCGTCGCACGTTGTCTCGACCGCGCTCGTCGGCATACACGACCCGCCTCCGCCCCCCGAGCCGCTCGGAAAGAGGATACCTCCGTCGCCTCCCATGCCGCCGCCGCCCGCGTTCATGCCGCCGTTCCCGCCCGCGCTCGCGCTCGATCCCCCCGCGCCGCCTCCTTGCCCCCCGGGGCCGGAGGGCCCCCCGTTTTCGCCCCCCGAGCAGTGGACGAGCCCCCCGACGAACAACCCCATGCACAAGATACGCTTCAGCATGCGGCGATCGTCGACGGCATCGGCCAGCATGTCAATCAGGACGAGGGCTCCCAGCGGCAGTTGAGGCTTGACATCCCCGCCAAATCCGGGGAGCTTTCGCGCTGTGCCTCCCGAACGGTCCCGTCGGCGCGCCCGGCTCCCGCTGGCGAACGTGCTCGACGCGCGGGAGCCGTGACGTGTTCGGTACGAAGATGCGCGCCGAAGCCCCCGCCATGCTCCGATCCTTCGTCGCGTGCCTGATTCTCTTCCTTCTCCCGCGCGCGGCAGATGCAGCGGAGACGGGGGAAACGCCAGGAACCACGTGCGCGCCGCCCGTGAAGGCCTGGATCGCGGCCTGCGCCGACGCCGAGCACCTCGGGCTCACGGCATTCGACTGTTTCGCCGATCAGGGGTCGTTGACGCACGTGATCGTGGAGGTGAAGGGCGAGGCGGCGCTCCGGGTCGACATCGCGCGGGACGGGAGCCGCTCCTTTCGCCGCGTGGGCCAGGCTGGGCTCTCCCCCCTGGGTCAATTCGAGGACTGGAACGCGGAGCCGGAGCCACGCAGGCGCGCCCTCGACGCGCTCGGCGCGTGTCTCGCGCGGGACGCGACGTTCCTCGCGTCCGCCGCAATCACCCCCCCGGACAAGCCGCCCACGCCGCCGCCTCCGGAGGTGCGCCCCCCGGGTCCGCCGGGACGAACCCCGGTCGCGTGGCCGTGGCTGCTCGTCACGGGCCTCGCGGGCGCGGCGCTCGGGCTCGGCGGGAGCACGCTCTGGCGAAGGCGGCGAGCCTCCGTCGGGGATGTCTCCAAAAAGGACGTCGCTTCGGACAAACGTTTCCATGCCCCTCCGGCGTCCGTCCTCCTGTTCCTCGGCAGCGTCGTGCTGGTCGAGCTCTGGGCCATCCGCGCGGCGGACGCCGATTTCTTCATGCCGGACCCGTTCCATTTCATCGTCGTGGGGGCGGCGCTCGTGTTCGTGCTCGCCGGGTTCGTCCGGTGGCCCCAGGTCCGCCGTGGGCTCGTGACGCTGACCATCGCCGCGCCGCTCACGCTCCTGCTCATGGAATGGCGACTCGCGGAGGCAGATGTGAGAAACCAGCACGTCGCCCCGTCGAACGACGGCCTCTTGCGGTACACGTACCGGCCCGGCTACGCGATCGAAGAGTCCGAAGGCGAGCGCATCGTGGTCACCGAGGATGGGTTATGGGACGTGCCGCACGTCGTCCCCAAGCCCCCCGGCGTGCTCCGCGTGGTGGTGCTGGGAGACTCGGTCCCCAATGACCCGTCCATCCCGTTTCGCCGTCGTTTTCCGCGGCAACTCGAGGCGCTGCTCGCCCAGAAGGCGCCCGCGGGGCAGAAGGTCGAGGTCGTCAACGTCTCCTGCGAGGGATACAACACCGTGCAGGAGGTGCGCCTGCTCGAAAGCGTGGGCCTGCGGTACGAGCCTGATCTGGTGGTGCTCGCTTATGTGCTGAACGACCCGTTCTTGCAGAACGGCGGATACCGGCGTATCGGAAACAGCTTCTTCGCGTTCCAGTTCGTCAACGTGATGGTGCGCCGGAAATGCCTTCTCTTCGAGGAGATGCACGCGGGCTACACGTTCGACCTCGTCGTGCGCGCGTCGCTCTCGCGGCTCCGCTTGCTCGCCGACAAGCATCATTTCCAGGTCCTCGTCGCGCCCCTGCCGCTGGTGGAGCCCTTCGACGATCCGAGCTGCCTCGCCGTCTACGACAAGGTCGTCGGCGCGGCGCGCGAGCAGGGATTCGAGGCCGGGCGCGTGGTCGACGCATTCCGGGGTGAAGATCACCGGGCCTTCCTCAAGCCCAAGGACGCCCTCGACATCACCCACCCGAACGCCGAGGGGCACGATCGAATGGCGCGCCGGCTCTCCGAGCTCACGGCGCCGCTCCTCTTCCAGCGGACGGCGCCGTGAGCACGCGGATCCTGGGGATCTCGGCCTTCTATCACGACGCCGCGGCGGCGCTGGTCATCGACGGCGAGCTCGTCGCGGCCGCCCAGGAAGAGCGATTCTCGCGTTTGAAGAACGACGAGGCGTTCCCGCGAAGGGCCATCGCCGCCTGCCTCGCCGAGGCGGGGATCGGGATCGAGGATCTCGATCACGTGGCGTTCTACGAAAAACCCCTGCTCAAATTCGATCGAATCCTCGAGACCCACCTCTCCTGCGCGCCGTTCACGTTCCCCCAGTTCCGGAGGGCGCTGCCCACCTGGCTCGGGCGCAAGCTCTTCCTGCCCCGCGAGCTCGCCCGGGGTCTCGAGGGCCGCTTCCCGCGCGCCTTCGTGTTCACGGAGCACCACGAGGCCCACGCCGCCGCGGCGTTTTTCCCCTCCCCCTTCGACGAGGCCGCGATCCTGACGGTGGACGGCGTGGGTGAATGGTCCACGACGACGCTCGGGTTGGGCCGAAACAACAGGATCGAGCTCTCCCACGAGCTGCGCTTCCCGCATTCGCTCGGCTTGCTCTACTCCGCTTTTACCCAGTGGGCCGGCTTCGAGGTGAACACGGGCGAATACATGCTGATGGGCCTCGCTCCTTACGGCGAGCCCCGCTACGAGGCGCTCATCCGCGAGCGAATGATCGATATCAAGGACGACGGGTCGTTCCGCCTCGACATGCGTTATTTCGATTGGCTCGGCGGTGTGACCATGATTTCCCCCGCGTTCGAGCGGCTCTTCGGGGCTCCGGCGCGCGCGCCCGGCGCGCCGATCGAAGAGCGGCACAAGGACGTCGCCGCATCGATCCAGCGCGTCACCGAGGACATCCTCCTGCGGCTCGCGCGCACGGCCGCGGAAAAGACGGGCGCGAAGACGCTTTGCCTGGGCGGCGGCTGCGCGCTGAACTCCGTGGCCGTGGGGCGCATCCAGCGCGAAGGTCCCTTCGAGCGGGTCTGGGTGCAGCCCGCCGCGGGCGACGCGGGCAGCGCAGCAGGCGCCGCGCTCTTCGTATGGCACCAGCTCCTCGACAAACCTCGCGCGGCGCGCGCGAGGGACGCGCAACACGCCTCGCTGCTCGGCCCCGCCCACGACGCGGCCGCGATTCACGCAGCCCTCGCTGGGCGGGGGCTCCATGTGCACGAGCTCGACGAGGAAAAGCTCGTCGGGCGTGTGGCCGAAGAGCTCTCCCAGGGGCGGGTCCTGGGTTTCTTCCAGGGGAACATGGAGCTCGGCCCCCGCGCGCTCGGCAGCCGCTCCATCCTGGCGGATCCTCGCGTCGCGGGGATGAAAGACACGATCAACCACAAGATCAAGTTCCGGGAGGGGTTCCGCCCCTTCGCGCCCTCGGTGCTCCGCGCGCACGCGTTCCGATTCTTCGAGGTCGCGCCGGGCGAGGATCTGCCGTACATGACGCACGTGGTCCCGGTGCGAAAGGACGCGGCGCCCGCTCTCCCCGCCATCACGCACGTCGATGGCTCGGCGCGCATCCAGACCGTGGACGAGGAGCGCCACGGCCTGTATTTCCGCCTCCTCGAGGCGTTTCACGCGCGCACGGGCTGCCCCGTGCTCCTCAACACCTCGTTCAACGTCCGCGGCGAGCCGATCGTATGCACGCCGGAGGACGCGCTCCGCTGTTTTGCTCGGACAGACCTCGACGGCCTCGTGATCGAGCGCTCTCTGCTCCTGCGCGACGAGCAGTCCCCCGCCGCGCTCACGGCGCTCGCGTCGATGGGACCACCGGCCCCTCGTCCTCCACGCGCCCTCGATCGATTTCTGCGTCCGGAAGACGCGAATCCCTCGCGACGGACGCGGATCCACTTCGGGCTCCTGCTCCTCTTCCTCGGCATGGTCGCCGGCGCGGCGGTTTGGCGAGGCACGCGTGATCCCAAGGACCTCGCCGCGGGCGCCCTCGCAGGCGCGGCGCTCTTCGCGGGCACGTTCGTCCCGGGGCTCGGTCGCGCCATGTACCGCGCGTGGATGGCGCTCGGCGCGCTGCTCGGCGCCGTGAGCGGGCCGATCGTGCTCGGCGTCGTCTACCTCGTCGTCTTCGCGCCGATCGCCCTCGTGCGCGCCCTCCTGGGGCGCGATCCGCTCGGGCTCCGCTTCGCCCGGGCAGCGGAATCGTATTTGAAGGACAAACGAACCCCCCGGGAGCCCCGGCATTACTTCAGGCTCTATTGACCATGTCCGAGACACCTCCTCCGAAAAAACAGGACGACCCCGACCACGTCCCCTCCCGGTTCGAGGAAGCCGCGCGGACCACGCGCCAGTCCACGCTGCGGGACGGCCTCGCCTACCTGCGCGAGACCCGCAAGCTTTGGCTCACGCCCGTGCTCGTGATCCTCCTGATCCTCGGGCTCGTGCTCTCGCTGTCGGGCACCGTGCTCTCGCCGCTCATCTACACGCTCTTCTGAGCCGCATCGGAATTGCGCGGGCGTGGTGGGCACCGGTAGCATCCCGAGCGTGAGCGATGAACCGCCTCTTCGCAGGCTCGACCAGATCGTGGGCGAGCTGCTCGCGCCGCTTCTGAACGCCCGCCCGGCCCCCGGTGGCTTTCGCCTGGCCGGCTGGGACGTCGAGCAGGGCGTCTGCGTCGTGCTCGTCCGCGGCGACGAGTGGGTGCTGGTGGAGTTCGAGAACCGCGACGACGCGCGCGACTGCTACACGCGGACGTCGCGGTTCAACGTGTGCGCGCGGCACCAGTTCGATCCCGAGAAGCCGCTGAGCGCGTTGGCCCACCGCGCGGTCGGGCAGCTCGTCGAGATGGTGCGGCGACGAGAAGGCGCGCTGCCCATGGTCCCTCGCCCGGCGCCGACGCGTGGGAGCGAGGTGCGCGAGGTCCGCGTCGAGCGCGCGCTCGTGCAGCAGGGGCCGGGGCATTATTACCTCAACCCGTATGTCGGCTGCATGATCGGCTGCGAGTTTTGCTACGTCGCCGACCGCGCCGATCTGTCGCGCGAGCTCGAGGGCCGCGCGAAGCTGCCGTGGGGGCGCTACGTCGACGTGAAGGTCAACCTGCCCGAGGTGCTCGCGCGGGAGGTCGCGACCCTGCCGCCTGGGCTGGTTCGCATGAGCCCGATCGTGACGGACCCCTACCAGCCGCTGGAGAAGAAGTACCGCATCACGCGGCGTTGTCTCGAGGCGCTGGTGGACACGGGCTTCACGCCCGGGGTGCTCACGCGCGCCGCGCGCATCCAAGAAGACGCCGCGCTGCTGGGGCGCTTCCGCCGCGTGCTGGTGGGCCTCTCGATCCCCACGGACGACGACGAGGTGCGGCAGCATTTCGAGCCCGGTGGAGACCCTATCGAGGAGCGGTTCGCGGCGCTCGAGGCGTGCCAGCGCGCGGGGTGTGTGACGGTCGCCGTGGTGCAGCCGGTGCTACCGATGGACCCCGAGCGGCTGGCCGCGCGGCTCGCGCCGCTGGTGCGCGCGGTGCGAATCGATCGGATGTACGATGGTGATCGCGTGCGCCACCTGTACGACGCGGCCGGTCGGCTCGATGCGGCGACCGAGGAATTCTACCAGCAGACCGCGGGGGCATTGCGGGCCGCGCTCGAGGCGCGCGGCGTTTGCATCGATCCGCTCGATGACCTGCAGACGTTGATGCAGTGAACGGCGACGCCCCGGGACCGCAGCAACAAGCACCGTGGAAGCGCAGCCGATCCCTCTGCGGGAAGGGTTCATGAAGGGAGAAGAAAAGCGCCTCGCCGCCCCTGTTGCCCATCGACGCCGAACGGTGCGACGCTCCTGCGCCGTATGAGACGACGCACCGCCCTCGATCTGCTCGTTCCCGCCGCAGTCCTCCTCATCGCCAGCTCCGCCCACGCCGAGGAGCCGTCGTGCGCCGAACGCCCGAACGCCGTCGTCGCGGACCTCGGGCTGCACGTGGTCAACGCCGGTTATCAGCGCGTTTTCGGCTGTCACGTCACGGTGCAGGCGACCGCCGGGCTTTATGGGCCTTGGACGGTTACGCAAAACGTGCTCGGTCTGGGCGGCGGCGATCGCACGCCGGACGAGGACGTCATCGGTATGGTCTTGCGTGGGCGCATCTTCTTCCACCCACTCGGGCGCGCGCCCGGCGGGCTTTGGATTTCACCCTACACGCAGGCGGGCCCGGTCCGCTCGAGGGTCGAATCGGAGAAGATCTGGGGCCCCGCGTTCGCGGCGGGGCTGAGCGCCGGGTGGACGTGGATGCTGGGCAATCGCGTCCTGCTCGGCCTCGGGCTCGGCGCCCAATATCACCGCGCTTCCTTCCTGGGGAGGACGGCACGCCCCGGGTTCTCCCTCTTCGGGCCAACGGTGGATATCAACGTCGGGTTCCGCTTCTGACGCGGTGCCGAGAACGAGCTTGGACTGCGCTCAGAATCATCGAGAGGGCGACTTGATCCGGAGCGTCACGAGGAGTGATCCTCCCAGGAATGGACGACACTCCCGCGCTGCCCCTGCTCGGGGAGTGCGTCGCGGAAGGAGTCGTTCTTCTCAGCGTACATCTTCACAAAGTTGAACCGCGTCCCCTTCGTGAGCCCCTCGCGCGGGGCGTAAACCTTCCCCATCGAGAGTGGCCTCAGCCGGCGACCCTATCTCCGGTGCTGACGAGGTCACGCGGTGGTCTTCGGGGGGAACGACGGAACACGTCATTGATCCAGTCGAAGAGTCGGCCTCCACGGTTCGACCGACAGCTCGCAACGGACCTCGCTCCCTCGCTCCAACGATCGACCATCGTCCAGTCTGCAAGACGCCAAGCAAGCGGAGCGTGGGTAGGCGCTTGACGCCCCCCCTTGGCATCCAAACAGATTTTGGAGGCGTCGTGTCGACCAAGGGGGGAGAGCCGTGTCCAGAAAGAAGGGACAGGCGCTCGAACGAGCGTTCGCTGCGTGGATGGTGTCCGCGCTTCACTACACGACGACCGTACAGCGCGAGTTCGTGAAAGGAGAGGTCGCCACGCGCCCGTATGAAGTGGATGTACATGGGGAGCGATACAGGCGGTATTGGTATGCGTTGCGCGTCGTCGGGATGTTGCTTTTTGTGCTCGGTATGGCCACGATTTTTATGCCGCACAAGTTCACTTTGGTAACTCATGCAGCGGAGGGCATCGTCGCGAAAATATGGCCGAGTGCTGCAAGCTCTGGAATCCTTATCCTTGCTCTGGTTGCGTTGTTCGTGGGCGAGTTTGGCAGAAAACGGAGTACGCACCACGCCTGGGTCGAGTGTAAAAACCGCAAGACCGCGGTGAAGCGGTTCGACATCGAGAAGCTGAGGGGCGCTGTCGAGGACGTCCGCAAGAACGAGACGGCGTCGTGGAAACCCGACGAGGTCATCGTCGTGAGTGCCGCAGGCTTCGATGACGATGCAATCGCCCTGGCGGATGAGTATGGCTTCGTGTGCTACCAGCGCATCAGCTATGGTTTCGAGCGCGTCTGAGCTGCTCCTCGAGCGTGCGGCTTGATCTTCTGCCAAACCCGGACGGTCGTTCTTTGCTCGGACAAGGCTACCTTGCGCCTCGTCGAGCATGCGCATCGAGGCAGCGGACCCGTGGGCAGGTGGGGGCGCCTGACCATGGCAGTCCGCAAAGTCGAACGATACGGGGAAACCCGTTTGTTGATTGACATCCAGTACAAGAAACGGGACGGCACGCGCGGACGCTTCCGCAAAGATGCCGAGGTCCAGACCTTGACCGCGGCCCGCGCGGAGGAGAAACGGTATCTGCTCAACATTGCGCAGTACGGCGAGCCGAACGAGCCGGCGGCATCGACCAGCGGTATCGCTGCCGGTGCCCCGTTCGGCGAGGGTGCCGGGGCGAAGCCCAAGAAGAAGTTCGCGGAGCTCGTCGCCGAGTACCGTGACACCTTCATGGTGGCCGAGCTGAAGGTCACGAGCTGAAGGGGCTACGAGTCGGTTCTCCGGAGCACCTTGCTCCCGCGGTTCGGCGGGCTGCCCCTGGAGAAGGTCGACGGGAAGGCCGCTGCGGATCTCGACCTCGACCTGTCCCGGCGGAAAGGTCACACGGCGAGATCCACACGCCCAAGACAGGCCAGCGGGAGATCCCGGTCTCCAGGGAGCTCGCCCGGCTCCTCGCTCCCATCGTGAGGAAGGGACCGCGGGAAGCGCACGTCGCCCTGAACGACCACGGCAAGCCGTGGGGTCAGTTCGGGATCGACCAGGCGTTCGAGCGCGTCTGCCGGCGGGCGGGCCTGAGCGGGTGGTCGGTGTACTGTCTCCGACACTACGCGATCACCAGCTGGCTCCGCGCAGGCATCCCTGTCCACATTGTCCAGCGGATGGCGGGTCACAAGCACCTGGCGACCACGCAGAGGTACGTCCACTTCCTCAAAGCGGACCTCGAAGAGGCCGCCCGGCGGCTGGCCCACCGCGACCCCCAAGGCAACGGCCAAGGCAACGCCGGACGCCCTTCCGTAGGGCGGCAAATCGGCCTGAAATCCGGCCTTAGGGCCTCTCCCGACCTGACCCGGACACCGAGGGTTAAGGCAACAGCAAGGCAACGGCCCTGTCTGGCCGTCTGGTCTTGCTGGTCTGGGTGATCGGCGTCGCGGTCAATAACCCCGCGGAATCACCCAAGAAACGCCTGGAGCCGCCTTCGAGATTTGAACTCGAGACCTACGGTTTACGAAACCGTTGCTCTACCGCTGAGCTAAGGCGGCGTTCCCGTCGAACGGGCGCGCAGAAAAACCATGTTCCGCATCAGTTGTCAACGTCTTTTTTTCGCCCCCCCTCCAATCCCTCTCCAATCCCCCTCCAACCGCCTCCCTCCCCGCCCCCTCACTCAGCCCTTCCCCACCCCCAACATGCTCAGCCCCATACATGCCACCAGGGCACCGAGCTCCAGCCGCTCCGCTCGCCGCTCGTCGAGCACCCGATCCCGCAGCCACAGCCCGACCACGTTGCCGCCCATCACCGCCACCGTCAGCACCGTCGCGCGCACCACCGTCTCCTCCGTCATCATCCCGCCGAGCCCGTACGCTGCCACCCGCCCCGCGTGCAGCGCCACGGCCGCCGCGGCGACCGTGCCCACGAACCGCTTGCCCGTGAGCCCCGCCGCCATGAACAGCGGCCCCACCAGCAGACCCGCTCCGCCCGCCGTCGCGCTGATCGCTCCAATCCCGAGGCCCGCAGGCGCCATCGCCGCCGCCTTTGGCCTCCATGTGTACAGCCCGAACGCCCGGCCGAGCGCCGCCGACGTCATCACCAGCATCAGCCATCGGAGCACGTCCTCCGGCATCCACGCCGCCATCAGCCCGCCCAGAAAGCTCCCGGGCACGGCGCCCCAGGCGAACGCCTTCGCGACCCCCCGGTCGAACTCGTCCCGCAAAAGCCAGAGCCGGTGCAGGTTGCCGAAGAGCATCGCCGGCGCCGTCGACGCCAGCGCCGCCGCCGGCCCCCAAACGACCGACAGCCCGAGCAGCAGCAGGATGCCCCCGCCGAGCCCAGCCATCGTCGTCAGGATACCGGCCAGAACCCCGAATACAGGGAGAAGCGCAAGCATCGCTCCACCTCCTCGCGGCATGACGTAGGCGCTCGGCCACCATCGGACCAATCGATTGTTCGGAACACCGTGATAACTCTGGCTGATGCTGGATGCCCTTCGGCACTTCGCCCTCATCGCTGAACACGGGACGTTCACGAGGGCCGCGCGGCACGCCCACCTCTCGCAACCCGCGCTCACGGCCTCGATCCAGCGGCTCGAAGAAGCGTTCGGCGCGCGGCTCCTCCATCGGGATCGCACAGGGACCGGCCTGACGGCCGCGGGGCGTGTCCTCCTGCCGCGCGCGCTGCACATCCTCGCGGCCGTGGGCGATGCGATGCGGGCCGTCGCCGAGGTCGAGGGCCTCGAAGCCGGGGAAGTACGGCTCGGCGCCGGCGCGACGGCGTGTACGTACCTCTTGCCGCCCACGCTCTCGGCGTTCCGGGCGACGCATCCCGGCGTACGCTTTCGCCTTCGCGAAGCGACGACCGCCGAGGTGCTCGACGCCCTCGAGCGCGGGGAGATCGATCTCGGCGTGGTCACGCATCCAGAAGGAGAGCCCTGGATCGACGATCAGCTCATCCTCGTCGCCGCCCCCGGCCTGCCCGCGGACGGCGCTCCTTTCGTGACGTTCGGCCGGGGCTCGACGACACGCGCCCTGCTCGACCAGCATTTTCCCGACGCCGACGTCGTCATGGAGCTCGGCAGCATCGCGGCCGTGAAAGGAAACGTGCGCGCAGGGATCGGCGTGGCCCTCGTCAGCCGCTTCGCCGTCGAGCACGACCTCGCCCTCGGCCGCCTCGTCGAGGTCCCGCACCCGGCGACGCCGATCGTTCGCCCCATGCACATCGTGCATCGCGGCGAGGATCGCCTCCCCCCCGCTGCCGCCGCGCTCCGGCACCTCCTGCTCGCGCGCCGCGCCGCGCGGCCGAAGCGCTGACCGTCATTCGAGCGCGCCCGCTCGCCGCAGCCCGTGCCGCTGCAGCAAGCGGTGCAGGTACATGCGATCGAGCTGCGCTTTGCGCGCCGCGCGGCTCACGTTGCCGTCGGACCAGGCGAGCAACGCCGCCAGATAGGCGCGCTCGAACTGGTCGATCATCGTGTCCTTCGCGGTCTTGAAGGGCACCTCGATATCGACGGCGCCTGCGCTGGGTCCGGGCCGCTCGGACGAGGGGCTCGCATCTTCCTCCTCATCACGGAAGCTTGGAGCCTCCGTCTCCAGCACCACACGGCGCTCCACATAGTTGCGCAGCTCGCGCACGTTGCCGGGCCAGTCGTAGCGCGACATCTCCGAGAGCACGTCTGCCGTGAAGAGGTGGGCCTTGTCCGTCGCCTCCAGCGCCGCGAGAAAGCAGTTCACGAGCAGCGGGATGTCCTCGATGCGCTCGCGCAGGGGCGGCACGCGCACCGTGACCACGCTGAGCCGGTAGTAGAGATCCTCACGGAAACGGCCGAGGTTCACCTCGCGCTCGAGCCTGCGGTTCGTCGCGGCGATCACGCGGACGTCGACCTTGCGCGACTGGTTCTCGCCCATCCGGCGAATCTCCCGCGAGGCGATCGCGCGAAGCAGCTTCGGCTGCATGTCGAGCGGCAGCTCGCCCATCTCGTCGAGGAACACCGTGCCCCCGTCGGCCGCTTCGAACGCGCCGATGCGGTTGCGCTCGGCGCCCGTGAACGCGCCGCGCACGTGGCCGAAGAGCTCGCTCTCGATCAGGTTCGGCGAGATCGCCCCGCAGTCGACGATCACGAGCGGCTTGTTCGCGCGTGGGCTCCGGCGCACGATCTCCGTCGCGATGAGCTCCTTGCCCGTCCCGCTCTCGCCCTCGATGAGCACGTTCGCGTCCGTCTTCGCGACGCGCTTCAAGAGCTCGAAGAGCCTGCGCATCCCGAGCGAAGCGCCGAAGATCGAGCCGAAGCTCGGCGCCCCGGGCACGTCGGCCGAGGCCGTGGCGTGAAGCTCGCGCACCCGCACGATCGATTCGCCGAGCTCGATCCGGCACTCGGGCAGCGGCAGATCTGCGTCGCGGACGCGCACGCCGCCGATCCGCGAGCCGTTCAGCGAGCCCGTGTCGAGGATCCGAAAGCCCCCGACGCCACGCGCGATCCGGCAGTGAAAGCGCGACACCCTCGGATCGGTGATCACGAGATCGTTGCTCGCGTGCGAGCCGATCCGAAACAGCTCACCTTCGAGCACGACGACGCGCTCGGTCGCCTTGCCCGCCTCGCGCTCCACGCAGAGCTCGATCCGCGGGATCATCACGGGGTCCGAGAACTGCGGCGTGGTCTCCGAGTTGCGTCCGAGGACGGACACACCGGATGACGGATCACTTCCGAACGGGGGCCTGTTCATTGCGCGGGCCTACTCTAGCCCATGCGCGCGCCCGAGGTCTTCGAATGCGTCATGCATCCGCTCCAAAAAAGCCTCAGCTCGTCACGAGCTCGTAGACCTTCGTCGTCGCGCTCCGGCCCGTGAGCGCGCGCTCGCCGAGCGGCGAGAGCTCGAAGGCGGCGTCCGCCACGAGCCCGTGGGTGGTCTCTGCGACGAGCACCTGGTTGGGACGGGCGATCCCCTCCAGCCGCGCGGCGACGTTCACCACGTCACCGATGACGGTGTACTCCATCCGCTTGTCCGAGCCGATGTTGCCCACGAGCACCTCGCCCGAGTTGATGCCGATGCCAAGCTCGATCGTGGTCCCGTACCGCTCGCGAAACGACTCGTTCGCGGTCTCGAGGAACCGCATCATGTCCTCGGCCGCGGCGAGCGCGCGGGCCGCGTGATCCTCCTGGGCCACGGGCGCGCCCCACACGGCCATGATGCAGTCGCCGATGAACTTGTCGACGGTGCCCCCGTGCCGGAAGACGACCTCCGTGAGCACCGAGAACAGCTCGTTCAGCAGCGTCACGACCTCCTCGGCCGGCCTCGTCTCCGCGAGCGGCGTGAACGCGACGACATCGGCGAAGAGCACGCTCACCGCCGCGCGGCGACCGCCGAGGGCGAGCTCGTGCCGGCCGCTCACGATCGCCTCGACGAGCTCCTTGCTCAGGAACCGGCCGAGATCCGCGCGCTGTCGGGCCTGCCGGGCGATCTCGAGCTCGCTGCCTTCGAGGTCGGTCGCCATCCGAGAAAGCTCGGTCGTGAGCGTGCCGATCTCGTCGGTGCGAGGCGAAGAGAGCGAAAGCTCCCGCCAGCGACGCTCGCCGACGAGGCGCGCTTGCCCCGCGAGGTGCACGATCGGCCGCGCGATCCAGCGCGCCGAGAGCGCCGCCGCCGCCAGCGCGAGCAACGCCGCGCCGAGCGCGACGATGCCGCCGCGGCGCTGCATCGCCGAGAGCACGGCGAAGGCGTCCTCCTCGCGGCGCGCGAGCGCGACGCCCCAGCCGAGGCCCGGGAGGAAACGCACCACGCCGATCATGTCCGCGCCGCTCTCCGCGTGATACGGCGCGACCCGCACCACGCCCACGACCCCGGGGTTCTCCTTGGAAAAACCGTTCCAGAGCGGGTGGCTCGCCGTGTCGGCGAAGGCGCCGATCTCGGGCATCCCGTGCGAAGCAACGCTGCGCCGCGTCGCGTCGACCACGACGAGGCCCACGGCGCCGCCGAAACGACGGCCCGCGATGTCGTCGATCTCGCGCTGGAGATCCACGAAGTCGAGCGCGGCCGTGACGTAGCCGCGCGCCGTCGTCGCCACGCCCTCGACCGCGGGGATCGGCACCACGAGCAGGCCCTTGCCCGGCCCGAGCAGCGCGACGCCCATGCCGTGCTCGTCCGCGGCCTTTTGCATCGCGGGCGTCGAGGCGGGCACGTCGGGGCCCGCGGCGACCTCGTCGCCTTTCTGCCGCAGCACCGTGCTCACGTTACGCTCGGGCACCTCGAAGCGGACGGCGCCGAGCTCGCGGCGCGTACCGAGGATCGCGCGAACCGCATCGAGCCCATCCCCGCCGGCCGCGGACTTCGCGCCTGCGGCCTGGTAAAGCGCAAACGCCACGGCATCCGCATCGACGCGCACGCCCTCGACATGACGCATCGTGGCGCGCTCGAGCTCTTCGAGCACGGCCGCCTGGAGCTGCTGCTCGCTCGTCTGCACCGCCTGGCGGTTCACGGAGAGCAAGAGCGCCACGACCGCGCCGACGGGCACGAGCCCGACCGCCGCGAACAGGAGCAGCGCGCGCGCGCCGATCGAGCCGAGCTTCACTTCGCGGCGCCTTCCTTCCAACCGGCCTCGCCGAGCGGCGTGCGCCGCAGGATCTGGAACTCCACGCGGCGGTTCTTGGCGCGCCCCTCGGGTTTGTCGTTGCTCGCGACCGGCCTTCGTGGACCAAAGCCACGCGCCTCCAGGCGCCGCGCGTCCACGCCGTGATCCACGAGCCAGCGCACGACGGCCACGGCGCGCCGCTGCGAGAGCGTGACGTTCGCCCGCTCGACGCCGACGTTGTCCGTGTGTCCGTCGATCGCGACCCGCGCAATCTCCGGGTGCTGCGCGAGCACCGCGGCGACCTGCTCCAGGAGCGCGTAACTCTCGGGCGCGATCACGTCGCTGCCGGTGGCGAAGTTGACCTCCTGCAGGATCACGATCTGCGTGCCCTCGACGCGCACCGACGCGGGGCACCCCGTAATCTTGGGGTCCGCGTTCGCCTCCCCGCGCTCCTTGGGGCACGCGTCGACCACGTCGGCGATCCCGTCGCCGTCCGTGTCGAGCGCGCAGCCGTAACGCGCGGGATCGGCGCTCGCCACGCCGGCTTCGTCGGGGCAGACGTCGTCCGCGTCCGCGATGGCGTCGCCGTCCCGATCGGGCGGGCAACCGGGCCGCGCGGCCGTCGGCGTCGCGTCCCCCGCGCGATCGGGACACACGTCCTTCGCGTCGGGCACGCCATCACCGTCCGCGTCGGGCGCCGCGGCGGCCTCGACGCCCGGCCCCTTGTTCCCCTTTGAATTCCCCTTCGCGTTCGCCTTCGGATCCCTGCCGGAAGCCGAAGCGTCCCCGCTCGCCGCGTCGCCAGGCCTCGCCTTCGCCTTCTGCGGCACGTCGAACGAGGCCCCCACGCTCGCCACGAGCCGGAACGTCGGCGTCCCGACGCCGGCCGTGAGCCCGGGCCCGCCGGCGAGGCCAAGCGCGAGCGGACCCAGCGTGGCGCGGCCGCCGAGCAAGAGCTCGATGTTCGTCGTCCCGCGCCCAAACGGCAAGGCGTCCACGGTCACCGTCGATCCGTAAAGCTCCGCGTTCGCCGAAAACCGCCCGAAACGCCCGGCGATCGCGCCTCCCGCGACGAGCTCACCGCCGAGCAGCCCGAGCCCGCCGCGCGTGTCCTGCACGCGCCGCCCGAGCGCGATCGAGTAGGAAAACCGGCCCATGTCGGCACCCACGACGATCGACGGCATGTGCCGGACCTCGCCCGTACCCGTGAACGCCGTCGCGTCCCCCGTCGGCACCCACACCGCATAGACGAGGCTCGCCGCGGGGATCGCGCCGCGCTGGGGCAAGAGCACGAGGCGCACGCCGAGCCGCAGATCGTTCATCGCGGCGCCCGCGGGCGAGCCGTACGTGGTGGGCGTGCCGGGCGGCAGCGCCGAAACGAGCCCTGTGATCGAGGGAGACTCCCCGCCCTGGGCCAGCGTCACCGGCACGTCGAGGTCGAGCTTCAAGAACCGGCGAATCTCGATCGCGGCGAGCAGGTGCCCCGTGAGCTGATACGAGACCACCTCGCCGGCCTCCTGCGCCGCGTCGCCCGCCCCCACGCGGAGCGAAAGCGGCGCGTGGGCGTACGAAAACACGAGCGAGGCCGAGGCGCGGAGGTCGCCGGCCACCTCGGCGCGCGGCACCGCGAAAAAGCCGTCCCCTGCGGGCGCCGGTTCGAGCCGCTCCAGCGCGGTCGCCGCCTGCGCGTTCGCCGCGGCGGGCGCGAGCCACACGGCGCCCGCGCACGCAAGGGAGCGGAAACGCCGGGCGACCATAGGGGGCGACGCTATGGCAGCGGACGCGAGGGGGCAACCCGAAACGAAGCGAGGTGGGGGGGCCGCCGCCGCGAGACGCGCCGGGTCTCGCCAGCCGCCACGAACCGTGTCTATGCTGGCGGGTGGCGGCGTGGCCTCACGTCCGCGCGTCGTCGGAGGAATGGGCATGCGCACAGTCGTGAGAGGAGCCTCGGCCGCCCTGGCCCTCGTGCTCTCCGTCGCGCCGCGCGCCCACGCCGACACGCCGCCGCCCGGCTTCCTCGAGCCCATCGTGCACTGGGGCGTGCAGAAGGGCGAGACGTGCGACGACATCGCGAAGGTCATGTACGGCGCGGCCGCGCACGTGCCCCTCATCAACCGCTACAACCGCGTCGACTGCCGCAAGCCCTTGCCCGAGGGCATCACGCTCATCCTGCCGAAGGGCGTCACGAGCGTACCCGACGCGCGCATCAAGTCGAGCCACCCCAACGTGCGCGGCAGGCCCTCGGGCGGCGGGTGGGACACGGTCGTGACGGGCGCCGCGCTCTACCGCAACCACAACGTCCAGACGATGGAAGAGGGCCGCGCGCACATCGAGTTCCTCGATCACACGCACGTCTTCCTCGCGCAGAACACGCTCGTCGTGATCTACGGGACCGCCGGCAAGACGAGCGTCGCGAAGACGCCGCCCGCGGTCGAGATCGAGGCGGGCGAGGTGCAGGCGGGGCTCTCCGCGCTGCGCGGCGAGCCGGCCGAGGTCGCCGTGCCCGACGGCGGCGTCGTGCGCGCCGCGTCGAGCGACACCGTCATCGAGCGGAAAAAGGCGCGCACGACCGTGGCGGTCTTCGACGGCAAGGCCGCGGTCCAGTCGGGGGGCAAGACGGTGACGGTGCCGAAGAACTACGGCACGCGCTTCGAAGGCCAGGCGCCGCCCGCCCCGCCGCGCCCGCTGCCGCCCGCCCCGCGCTGGCAGGACGGAGGATCGGCGTCCGTCGTGCTCGCGCCCCCGGGCACGGCCGTGATCACGACGAGCTGGGATCCCGTCGAGAAGGCCAAGTCCTACCGGCTCGAAGTCTCGCGCGACGAGGGCTTCCACGACCTCGTCGTGCGTGAAGAGATCCCCGCCGACGTGCGCTCCTTCCGCGCCGAAAAGATGCCGCCGGGCCTCTACCGCGTGCGGGTCCGCGCCATCGACGTCGAGGAGTACCTCGGCGTCGCCTCGGACGTGCGCACCATCGACGTCGTCGCAGCCGAGCTTCGCGGCGAGGGCGCGCGCTTCGAGGGCAAGACCGTCACGGTGAACCCCTACGGCGTCCTCGCGCTCACCGCGTCGAGCCCCGTCGAGGTGGCCCTCGACGAAGGCCCCTTCGGCCCGCCGCCCGCGCAGATCGACCTCCTCAAGCAAGCGCCGAAGACGTTACGTTTCCGTACAAAGAGCGGGCTCGAAGAGCGGATCACCCTCGTCCCCACGCCCGTCACGACGACCCCGGCCGCCACGTTCGACGCGGCGAAGCGCGAGATCCACGTGCACGTCGCCACGAAGGGGCTCGGCGAGATCGACATCCCGAAGCGCGTCGCGCCGCGCCTCCGGATCCGCCTCGGCGAGCGCGTGGAGACGATCCCGCTCACCGTGGCCGAGGGCGGCGCGCTCCTCGCTTCCTTCCCGGTCGGCGACGCCCACGGGGAGGTGCGGCTCGACGTGCTCGACGCTCACGGAAAGGTCCTCGGCACGACCACGATCCTCGCGCCGGAGAAGCCCCTGCCGCCTCCGCCGCGGCGCCCGCAGCTCCGCCCGCTCGGCGCGTGGCTGCCGCCCTTCCGCCCGGCGGGCGTCACGGCCGTGCCCTGGACGAGCCCGACGGCGCCCACGGCCGTCGGCCGAGGCCTGAGCGCGGGCAGCACGGCGAACGGCCCGGTCTTCCAGGCCAATGGCCGCGTCAGCGGCTCGTTCGGCGCGCTCGGGCTCGACGCGCTCATCGTCACGACGCCCTTCGAACGCGGAAACGCAGGCACGATGCCGGGCAGCGTGCCCACGGAGGACATGGCGTGGCTCGGGGCGCGTTACCGCGTCTTCGAGCGCGGCGACTCCGAGCTCGAAATCGCGCCGCTCGTTCGCGTGGGCCTGCCGCTCGAAAACCGGCGCGACGTCATGTTCGACCTGGGAGGCGCCGCCGGCGGGGCGCAGGGCCGCATGACGTGGGTCGTGAACGCGGGCGCGCGCTTCCTCCTGGAGGAGCCGTCCGCGCAGATCCCCTGGGTGCAGCCGTACCTGCTCGTGGGCGCGACCTACGACCCCCTGCGCTGGCTCCGGGCGTATGTCGTCGCCGATGCCCACGTGCTCGCCACGATCGGGCAGGCCGGCACGGTCGTGGTTCCTTATGGCCTGACGGCCGGCGTCGAGGCGGGCGGCTCGGTGTTCTTCGCGCTGTCCGGCTGGGTCGGGCGTGCGGAGAGCGTCACCTGGCAGGCGGCGGGCACGGTGACCGGATCGCTCGGATTCCGCCTGGAGACAGAGAGCCGATGAGCGACGACGACGACGACGATCGTTCGCCTTCGAAGCCTGGGGGCCCGACGAGCGGGCAGGCTCCGATGCGCATCAGCGTTCGCCCGCCCGGGGCCGACGATCTCGACGCGCTCGAAGCGCAGCACCACACGACGCTGCAAACCCTCCCCTCCCCCCAGGACCTCGCGTACCAGGCCGTCGCGAAGGCCCCCCCGATCCTCCGGGAGCGCACCGGCGGGCACGTCGGCCTCGTCCTCGCGGGCAAATACCGCCTCCTCGCCCGCATCGGCTCGGGCGGCATGGGCGAGGTCTACCGCGCCGAGCACGTGACCTTGCGGATGCCGGTCGCGGTGAAGCTGCTCCATTACAACATCTCGATCGAGCCCGACTACGTGCGGAGGTTCTACCGCGAGGCGCGGGCCGCGACGCTGCTCGACCACCCGAACGTGGTCCGCGTCATCGATTACGGCGAAGACGAAGGCCTGCCCTTCCTGGTCATGGAATACCTCGTCGGCGTCACGCTGCATTCGTGGCTCCGCGACCGGGACGCGGCGCCGCCGCTCACCGACATCCGGGACATCCTCGGGCAAATCCTCGACGCCTTCGACGTGGCGCACGCGCGCGGCATCGTGCACCGGGATCTGAAACCGGAGAACGTCTTCCTGACGGACGTGGGCGGCAAACGCACCGTCAAGATCCTCGATTTTGGCCTCGCGCACGTCGAGCTGCCCAAGGAGGACGACAGCGGCCCGACGCTCACGAAGCCCGAGGCCGTCGGCGGCACCCCCGAGTACATGAGCCCCGAGCAATGCCATTCGCTCGCCGTCGGCCCCGCGACGGACATCTATGCGATCGGGTGTGTCCTGACGGCGATGCTGCAAGGCAGGCCGCCGTTCCTCGGAAAAAACTCCATCGAGATCATCTCGGCGCACCTGTTCCTGCCGCCGCCGCCGCTCGCGCGCCCCACCGGCGCGGAGCCCGTGCCGCCGCTGCTCGAAAAGCTGCGCCTCGAAATGCTCGCCAAGCAGCCGGAGCGCAGGCCGGCAAACGCCGGGGTGGCCAAGAAGCGGCTCGAAGACGCGCTCGACCCCCAATCGCTCGCGACGCAGCTCGTCACGCGCAAAGGGAACGAGCCGCTCGGCGGCCGGGAGTCACGCGTGCCGCAATGGGAAGGGCAAATCGCCCGCGCCCAGGACTCGACGGATCCCGGACACGGGCTCACGGAGGTCGGATGGATCCGGATGCCGAGCGCGTCCGGCATCGACCCTTCGTGTGTCACCGGCCTCGCCTCCCAAGGCATCTATCTGATCCCGCTCGAAGCCCTCGACGACAAGGGCCGGGCGAACCTCACCGTGGTGCTCATCGACGCAGGCGCCGATATCGACGGCGCGGCCGCGCACCTCGCCGAGCTCGCGCGGACCCTGCCGCGGGCGCGGGTCCTCGTCTGCGCGTCGTCGCTCACGCCCGAGCGCATGACGCGGCTCGTCTCGGCAGGCGCGGCGGACGTGGCGAATGCCCCCGCGGGGCCCGATGGGCTCGGGAAGAAGATTGGGCGGATCTTGCGGCGGGGGCGGTAGGGGCGCGCCGCTGCGGGGGGGGTTCCATAACATCCACGCGCGCGCATCCGCCCCCCCGAACACGTCAGGGCTCGAGTCGCAACCTCGCCACGCTCAACTTGCCGTTGGTCTCGTTGCAGATGATGTCTGCGCCATATTGATTGTCGGTATCACCGAGGTACACGTCCTTCACCGACGAGCCGCTGCACCAACCGTCGATGTTGCCTCGCCAGTCGATCGACGGGAACTGCCCGCTCGTGTTGGCGAGACCGACCTCCGTCTTGCCCGTGGATTGGTTGCGACAGAGGAGGTCGTCACGACCATCGCGGTTGATGTCCGCGACATGGAGCTTGGCAGAGCTGCCCAGGCAAAAGTCGCGATCTTGAATCCAGTTGCTGCCCGTGAACAGCGCGCTCGTGGTGCCGGCGAAATCGATGAGCATCTCGCCATCGCTCTGGTTGCAGAGGAGGTCGTCTTTGCTGTCGGCGTTGAACTTGCCGACGTACAGGGTCTCCCCTGCCGTCACGCAGAAGTTCCGGCTGGTATACGTCCAATCCGCGCCGGCAAACTCTCCGCTCGCGTCGGCGAAGTCGACGAGCATGTCGCCGTTGCTCCGGTTGCACAGGAGGTCATCGGAGCCGTTGCCATCGAAATCACCGATGTAAAGGCGATCGCCGGAGCCCACGCAGAAGTTCAGGTTGGACTTGATCCAGTTGCTCCCCTCGAAGCGCCCGCTCGTGTCGGCGAAGTCGACGAGCATGTCGCCGTCGTCTTGATTGCACAGGAGATCGTCACGATTGTCGTTGTTGAAATCGCCGATGTAGAGGTGTTCGCCTGCCTGACGGCAGAAGTTCCGGCCGGGGGAGATCCAATCGGATCCGTTGAACGAGCCATCCGGCTGAGCGAGATTGACGAGCATGTCTCCGTCGTCCGTTTGGTTGCACAAGAGGTCCACACGGTCGTCGTTGTTGAAGTATCCGGCATAGAGGCGCTCGCTGCTGGTCCGGCAGAAATTGGCCTGGTCGGACCAGAACGAGCGGACGAGGCCGAGGCGGGAGCGACCGGCGGTGAGATCGCCCGCCGAGAACCCGCTCGGGAGCGTGTCGACACGCTCGGCGAACTCCGTCGACACGGGTGGCTCGTAATTGAGGAACGACCACACGTTGTCCGCCTGCGACGGGGCGATGTGCCGCGTGCAGCCAGTCGGCGGGTTCTCCATGATGTTGACGCCGACGCTGCTGTCTGGATACAGGCGCACGAGCGCGTCGATGCGGGGATCACCCGCCGTCAACAAGCTTCCAGCGAGCGTGCAGCTCAGGTTGCAGGTGCCGGCGGCATAGCTGCAGGAGGGCTTGATGAGCTGGAGCGAGCTTTCATAGACGCTCGCGTCGCTCGCGCTGTCGTAGAACTCGGGGCCGCCGTTGCTCGGCTTGGCCCGGAACATGAGATCGTACCGAGCGCTCTTCTTCCACGTGAGGTCCGTCTCCGGGTCGGCGCCGAAGGCCGTGTCGCCTGGATGCGCCAGCCCCAGATAATGCCCCAGCTCGTGTCCGACCGTATTGCCGATGAGATTCGCGGTCGACATGTTGATGACCTTCCCGACGTGGGGAAAGTCTCCGGAGCTGCCGCTGTAGGCCCCGCCGATGATCATCACGATCTCGTCGCTCGACGCGTACGTCCCCGCGGCGGCTTTCCACCAATCGCTCGCCTTCGAGGCGCCCGACGCAATGCCGCCTTTTTGCTCCGTGTTCAGCCAGGCATTCGAAGGCACCTCCGGGAAGGCCGCCGTCACTTCGCTTTTGACGTTTGCCCACGTCTGCCAGCCGGGGGAGGGGCACCAGAGTCGTGGCGCCTGCACGACGTCGAACGAGCGCAGCTTGAACTCGATGCCGGCGGCCGCGTAGACGGCGTTCGCCGTCGCAATCCCCTGCTCGAGCCGGCTGCTATCGGGCTCGCCCGCGCTACCGCCGCAGCTCGATCCGCAAAGCGACTGAGGCCTCGTCGAACAAGCCGAGTCTGCGAGCGCGATGGCCCGAATCGGGATCGTCCTCTTGTCGAGAGGCTCCATCAACGCCTGCTCTGCCGCGCCCGTCTCCACGTTGTCTTCCGCTTCCGTCGCGGAAAGCTCGGCATTCCGATCGACATCGCCGCAAGCGCACAACGTCACGAGCAGCGATGCCATCCCCAGATGTCGGATCGTCATAAGAAACTCCTCGCACGACGAAACGCGTCGTACTCTCTGCAGGGGCCCATTGCAGAGGTCGTGCCAGGAGGCGGGGCGACGTGGGTTCGGGGGTGATTCGGGCGGAAATGCCCTGTCCGCGCAGAAATGGCGCCGGGCGGAGCGCGCGAGACCGCAGGCCGCAGCATGCAGCGGCCGCAGGTCCCAGCCTGCGGCGGCAGCGCTCGTGCAGGCCCCGGGCAGGCCCCGGGCAGCCCCCTCAGAGCCCCATCTGCTTCGCGATGATCACCTTCATGATCTCGTTCGTCCCGGCGAAGATCCTCTGCACGCGCGCATCCATGTACGCCCGCGTCACCGGGTATTCGAGCATGTACCCATACCCGCCGAAGAACTGCAGGCACTCGTCGACCACCTCGCCGAGCATCTCCGTCTGCCAGAGCTTCGCCATCGAGCACTCCTTCACGAGGTACTTGCCCGCGATGTGCTCCGCGATGAGACGATCGAGGAACGCGCGGCCCACTTCGACCTTCGTCGCGCACTCCGCCAGCTTGAACTGCGTGTTCTGGAACTTCGCGATCGGCTTGCCGAACGCCTTGCGCTCCTTGCAATACGCAATCGTGTCCTCGAGGATCCGCTCCGCCCCCGCCTGGCTCCCGATCGCCACGACGAGCCGCTCCTGCTGGAGCTTCTGCATCAACATCAAAAAGCCCCCGCCCTCCTCGCCGAGGCGGTTCTTCACGGGCACGCGGCAATCCTCGAACGCGAGCTCCGACGTGTCCTGCGAGGGCAGCCCCATCTTGCGCAGCTTCTTGCCCTTCACGAACCCCGGCGTCCCTGCCTCCACGACGAACAGACTGATGCCCCGGTGCGCGCTCTCCGGGCTCGTGTCCGTCTTCGCCGCCACGATGCAGATGTCGCAAAGAATGCCGTTCGAGATGAACGTCTTCGCCCCATTCAAGACGTAATGGTCGCCGTCGCGCACGGCCGTCGACGCGATCCCCGCGAGATCGCTGCCCGTCCCGGGCTCCGTCATGGCGATCGCCGTCACGATCTCCCCGGACGCACACCCGTGCAGCCAGCGCTGCTTCTGCTCCTCCGTGCCGAAGGTCGCGAGGTACGGCACGACGACGTCCGAGTGCAGCGACATCGCGAAGCCGGAGTCGTAGGCCCGGGCCATCTCCTCGATCACGATCACCGAATGGAGGAAATCGCCGCCCGCGCCGCCGTAGGCCGGATCGAGCCATGGACAGAGGAAGCCCCCCTCCCCCGCCTTGCGCCACGCCTCGCGGTCGACGCTCCCCTCCTCCATCCACCGCTCCTGGTGCGGCTTGATCTCCCGGTCGACGAACCGGCGGAAGGACGTTCGGAACAGCTCGTGCTCTTCGCGGAAAAGGTTCCTATCCATTTGTAAGGAGGGGCTACCAAAGCTCCCGACGCGCGTCCATCGGATCTGGAAGGCGGTTGACACACGCCACGCGCTGGAAGACGCTTTTCCCGAGGCCGACTTGTCCGACGGAGCCAACGCTGCCGAGCCGACCATCGCCGAGCGGCTCACCACCCGCGAGGAGCGCATCCACGTCTCCATCGGCGCCGTCTGCAACAACAACTGCATCTTCTGCATGGAGGAAGATCGCGACGGCCGCTACGTGAACAACTCGGCGATGACCACCGATCGCGTGCGGTGGATCCTCGAGCAGAACCAGGGCTCCGAGGAGGTCTGCTTCACCTCGGGTGAACCCACGACGCGCCCCGAGCTGCCCGACCTCGTGTCGATGGCCAAGGGCCTCGGCTACCGCAAGATCAGCGTGATGACGAACGGCCGGCGCCTCTCGCACCTGCCCTACGCCGCGCTGCTCGCGAAGGCCGGGATGAACCGGTTCTATGTCTCGATCCACGGCCACACGAAGAAGCTGCACGAGGGCCTCACCCGCACCCCCGACAGCTTCGAGCAGACCGTCGCCGGCCTCGCCTCGATCACGAAGCTCAAGCGCTTCGGCGTCGAGCTGCACACCTCGACGGTGCTCACGGACCGGAACCTCCCGCACATGCTCGACATCTACCGCTTCCTGCGGCAGTGCGGCGTCGATCAGGTCGTCTTCAACGTGATGCAGGCGAACGGCCGCGCCGACACGTACTTCGAGCAGATTTTCCCGCGCTACACGGAGATCGCCGACACGTTCCGTCGCTTCCTCGCAGACGTCGGCGAGCCGCGGCCGATGGCGTTCCTCGTGGACATCCCGCTCTGCACGACGGAGGGCGTCGCCGATTTCAACCGCGGGTACGTCGAGCGCTACCGGCACTTCGACCTCGGCGATCAGGCGAACCTCGTCGCGACGCGCGCGCCCGAGCGGGCCGCGGACGGGCGCGGGCGGGGGCTCGTCCTCGTCACACGGCAAGATCTCGACGAGGCCCAGCGGGACAAACGCCAAGCGTGCGGAACGTGCAAATACGGGCCGCAATGCGAGGGTGTCTGGCGCAACTACCTCAAGCGGTACGGCTGGGACGAGTTCGAGCCGATCCTCGGCCCCCCAAACGCTCGGTGATCCCCTGGCCAAACGTGTTACCATCGCCGAGCAGGCATGAGCGACGGCAAGAGCGACGTACGGGGCGGGGTGAGAGCGCAGGGATCCCCTGCTTCGAACGGGCCCCCCCTCCCGCCGGCCCCTCCCCCACGTCCGATGTTCCAGAGCACCCCGCACGGGGGCCCGCACTCGGGCCCGCACTCGGGCCCGCATAGCCTGGGCCCTTCGAGCGTGATCGTGGGCGGCCGCAAGAGCGACGTGCCGCCGATCCCGCAGGAGCCCGAGGCGCACCGCAAATGGCTCATGGAGGAGCTCGAACGCACGCGCGCGCGCCTGCTCCAGGCCGACCGGCTCGCCACGCTCGGCACCATCGCCGCGGGCGTCGGGCACGAGCTCAACAACGTCGCCGCCGTCCTCACGCACACCGCGACCTTCATCCGCATGCGCGCCCAGGCGGGCAAGCCGCCGGAGCCCGACGATCTCGTGGCCCTCGATCGCGGCGTCGCGCACCTGACCGAGCACGCGCGGAACCTCCTGCACCTCGGCACGCCGAGCCAGGATCGGCAGGAGGTCCTCGACGTGGTGGCCGTCATCTCCGACGTGCTCTCGATGCTCCACGTCTCGGGCCGCACGAAGCGCGTCAGCATCATGACGCACGCCCCGCCGGCGCCCGTGCGTGTGGCCATGAGCCGCACGAAGCTCGAGCAGATCTTCGTCAACCTCGTCACGAACGCCGCGGATGCGGTGAGCGAGCAGCCGCCGGAGGGGCGGCTCATCCGCATCGAGGTGAGCGAGAACCGCGAGACGGGGCGCGCGGTGTGCCTCGTCGAGGACGCGGGGATGGGCATGTCGCCCGAGATCCTCGCGCGTGTCTTCGAGACCTATTTCACGACGAAACCTTCGGGCAAAGGCACGGGCCTCGGGCTCTCCGTCGTCAAGAGTCTCCTCGAGGCCGTCGGCGGATACATCGAGATCGAGAGCGAGCTCGGCAAGGGAACGGCCGTGCGCTTCGATCTCCCGCTCTGCACGTGAGAGAACGTCCTTGCCGTCCGAGGGCCGTGGGCCGCATCATGGGCCCAGGTCCGTGACGTCGATTGCGTCTCCCCATGCCTCGCCGGCGACCGCCGTCGTACCGGGCACCCTCCTCGCTCAGAAGTACCGCGTCGAGCGTGTGCTCGGGCAAGGTGGCATGGGCTACGTGGTCGAGGCCCGGCACGTCGCGCTCGACGAGCGGGTCGCGCTGAAATTCCTCCTGCCCGAATACGCGCAGCACCCCGAGGCGTCCGCGCGTTTCCAGCGCGAGGCGCGCGCCGCCGTGAAGATCAAGAGCGAGCACGTCGCCCGTGTGCTCGACGTGGCCACGCTCGACCATGGCGCGCCGTACATGGTGATGGAGTTCCTCGACGGCCGGGACCTCGCGAGGCAGCTCAAGGACGGCGTCCTCGCGGTGCCCGACGCGATCGACTACGTCCTGCAGGCCTGCGAGGCCATCGCCGAGGCGCACTCGTACGGCATCGTCCACCGCGATCTGAAGCCCGCGAACCTCTTCCTCGCGAGCCGCCGCGACGGTTCGCCGCTCGTCAAGCTGCTCGACTTCGGCATCTCGAAGATGCAAGGCGCGCCGGGCGAACACGCGCTGACGCGCACGTCGACCGCGATGGGATCGGCCCTCTACATGTCGCCCGAGCAGATGCAGGAGACACGCGGCGTCGATCACCGCACCGACATCTACTCGCTCGGCATCACGCTCTTCGAGCTCATCGCGGGCACGCAGCCGTTTTACGCGGAGACCTTGCCCCAGCTCTGCGCCGAGGTCCTCACGGGCACGCCGCGCCCGCTCCGCGACTTCCGTCCCGACCTCTCGGCCGACCTCGCCGAGCGGATCGCGCGCGCCTACGAGCGCGACAAGAACCAAAGGTACCAGTCGATCGCCGAGTTCGCCGTCGCGCTCGCGCCCTACGCGCCCTCGCGCTCGCAGAGCACCCTCGATCGCGTCGCGCGCATGGCCGGCCTGCCGCCGCCCGCCGTCGGCGCGCCCGGCGAGTCCCCGCGTTTGCCCTCCCAGCCGACCTTGCCTGCGATGCAGGTGCCGAGCGCGCGCGGGATCCCCGAAGGGACCGACGTCCCGAGCACCGTGCCGCTCCCCCCCAACACGGGGCGACGCAACTCGGTCATCAGCTCCACGCTGGCCTCCGCCACGCCGCCCGTTGAGGTCGCCGCGCAGACCGCGCACAAGACGATGCCGCTGCCGGTGCAGATCGCGTCCGCGCCGGAGCTCCCGACGGCGTCCACGACGACCGGGCCGAGCATCCTCACGCTCGGGCAAACCCCGCCGCTCGACGTGATCGAGCCCGATCTGAGCCGCATCGAGGCCGACCTCTACACGGGCCCGCGGAGCGCGCACGCGGCCGCCGCCTTCGCCAGCGCCGCGCGCACGCGGCCGCCCGCGCCCGACGCGGGCCGCTCGTTCCTGTTCGTCGCGCTCGGCCTCGGCGCGCTCATCGGGATCCTCGGCGGCGTGCTCGTGTTCCTGTTCCGATCGAGCGTCGAAGCCTCCTCGACGACGCCGATCGCCGCCGGCGTGCCGGAGGCGGCCCCCGCGATCGCCGCGGCTGCGCTCACGGCTTCGCCGACGTCGACGGCGCCCGCGATCACGCCCGAATCCACGCCCTCGCCGAGCGGATCGGCCTCTGTGTCGCCCGCCGTGTTGCCGGCGCCGGGCGCCTCCACGAGCGCGCCTGCGACGCCTCCGCCGGGCCCGAAGCCCACGAGCAAGGCCACGACGGCGCCGTCGAGCACGACGAAAAAGAAGAATGCAAACACCGCTTTCACGCGCCGCTAGCGCCTCGACGGCCCGCGCCCCTCGAAGGCCTCTCGCCGCCGCGCTCACGCTCGCGGCGGCGATCGCGCTGGCTCCGGAGCACGCGGCCGCGCAGGACGGCGACAAGAAAGCCATCGCCGAGGCGGCCTTCGTGCGCGGCCGTGAGCTCATGGACCAGGGCAAACCCGCGGAGGCGTGCCCCAAGTTCGAGGAGAGCGCGCGGCTCGATCCCTCCGTCGGCGCCTTCTTGAACCTGGGGCTCTGCAACGAGCAGCTCGGCCGCACCGCCACCGCGTGGGCGCGGTACAAGGAAGCCGCGACCCTGGCGCACGCCACGGGCGACGCCGATCGCCTGCGGATCGCCGAAGAGTTCGCGGGCAAGCTCGCCCCCAAGCTCTCGCGCCTGCGCATCGACGCGGAGACGGCCGCGGCGGGCCTCGTGCTCAAGCGGAACGGCGAGGTCCTCGGGGCCGCGCTGCTCGGCGACCCCATCCCCGTCGATCCCGGCGAGCACACGATCGAAGCGAGCGCGCCCGGGTTTTCGTCGTGGTCCACGAAGATCGTCGTCGGCAAGGACGCCGACCTGAAGACGGTCTCGGTGCCTGCGCTCGTGGCGGATCCGAACGTGAAGCCCGTCGAGAAGATCGACACGCCGCCCGCCGCATCCGGCACGAACGGCCTGCGCATCGCGGCGTTTGTCGCGGGCGGCTTGGGCGTCGCCGCGCTCGGCGTCGGCGCGGTGTTCGGCGGGCTCGCGTCGAGCGACGTGGGCAAGGCCGATCCGCTCTGCCCTGCAAAGAAGTGCAACGCCGAGGGATTCGCCCTCATCGAAGGCGCGCAGACGAAGGCCCTCGCCTCGACGATCGGCTTCGGCGTGGGCGGCGCGGCGCTCGCCGCGGGCGTCGTCTTGTTTTTCGTCTCGCGCTCCCCGCCGAAGGAGCCTGGCCCCGAGGCGCCTCGCGCATGGCTCGTTCCTTCGTTGGGTTCCCACGGCGGAGGCGCCTCGATCCTGGGCACGTTCTGAGCCCGCACCGGTACAACAACCGTTTCCACGACCTGCCATGGACTTCGACCTCACCGACGAGCAAAAGCGTTTCCAGGAAGCCGCGCGCGCCCTCGCCGCGCGTTCTCTCGCGCCGCGGGCCGCCGAGATCGATCACGACGCGCGCCTCCCCGAAGGACACACGCGCGCGCTCGGCGACGCGGGCCTGCTCGGCCTCACGATCCCCGCGGAGCAAGGCGGATCCGGCGGCGACCTCGTCTCGCTCGCGCTCGTGATCGAGGAGATCGCCGCCGCGTGCGCGAGCTCGGCGGCGATCGTGGGCACGCACGTGGCGCTCGTCGCGCGCACGCTTCTCCGCACGGGAAGTGACGCGCAAAAACAGAAGCACCTCGCCCCGCTCGCGCGTGGCGCCTCGCTCGGCGCGGCCGCGATGCCCGATCCCGCGGAGCCCCCTTCCCTCTTCGCCGAGCCCAGCGCCGACGGAGGGTTCGTCCTCGAGGGGGAAGCCGGCCCCGTGATCCTCGGCTCCGCGGCAGACGTGTTCCTGGTGTTTGCCGCAACGAACCGCGCCGCGAACGATCCCCGCCTCGTCGCGCTCCTCGTCCCGAAGAGCGCCCCCGGGCTGGACCTCGTGCCCGCGGAGACAAGCGTGGGCCGGCGCGCGGCGGGCGCGGCCTTGCTGCGCGCGCGTGGCGTTCGCATCGACGCGGCGGACGTGATCGGCGCGGCGGGCGAGGGACAGGCGATCGCCACGGCGGCGCTCGAAGACGCGCGGATCGCCGTCGCGGCGGAGGCGATCGGCGTCGCGCGCGCGGCCTTCGAGAAGGCGGCGGCGCACGTGAAGCGCACGCAGGATCGCGTGAAGACGCCGGGCCTGCTCGGCATGCAGGCGCAGCTCGCGGACATGTCCGTCGAGATCGAGGCCGCGCGCCTGCTCGTGCTACGCGCCGCGCACCTCGCGGATCGCGGCGCGCCTTCGTCGGCCGAGCGATCCATCGGAAAGCTCTTCGCCTCCGAGATGTCGACCCGCGTCGCGCACCGAGCCATGGACATCCTCGGCGCGCGCGGCGGAGGCACGAGTGAAGGCCTCGGACGTCATTTCCGCGACGCGCGCACCACCGAGCTCGTCGAGGAGAGCAGCGGAACGCAGCGATCGATCATCGCGCAAACCATGTTGAAGGCATGATGAAGAGCAACGAACGAAGCCTGGGTATTGGTTCCCTTCGGGCCCACATCGCCGCGATCGCGGCGCTCGCCTCGCTCGCGGGTTGCGGGGGCGAGGTGGCGGTGAACAAGCCGCCGGACACGGGCGGCACGGATTCCTCGACCAGCGGCGGGAGCGGCGGCGCCGACGTCGAAGCCGAGATCGGCGCGCTCGATCAGGACAAGGTGCAGTCGACGCTGCAACGCACCTCCGACAAACTCAGCGCGTGCTTCCACAACGGCGTGCGCCGCATTCCCTTCATGGGCGGCGAGATCCGCTTCGCCTTGCGGATCGCGCAGGGCGGAACGGCCACGGTCGCGTACCTCAAGGAGTCGACGCTCGGCGATCGCGACACCGAGTCGTGCATGCTGGGCGCGCTGCGCGGCGCGAGCTGGCCTTCGCCCGTGGGTGGAAAAGAAGGCCTCGCCGAGGGCGGCTTCTCCTTCGACCCGAGCGCCGACGAGCGCCCGCCCGTCTCGCTCGACCCGGGCCGCCTGGGCAAGGAGCTGCCCAAGGCCCAACAAGCGCTCGCCACGTGCCGCGCGAGCCAGGGCGCAGGCCCGATCAAGGCCACGATGTACCTCGACACCGACGGCAAGCCCCTCTCCGTGGGCGTGTCGAGCGCCGATCCCAAGGGCGACGCCGCGGCCACGTGTGTCGTCGACGCGCTGCGTGGCATGAGCTTCCCGTCGCCTGGAAGTTACGCAGGCAAGGTGTCCCTCGTCGCGGAGTGAGCCCTCGCCGGCCTCGTGAAGAAGTGTTCGGGCCTGAGACAAGGCGCGCCGAGCCGCGCTAGGATCTCCGCGTGTGGAAGCTCATCCGTGAAGTCCTCGACCTGCTCTGGAAGCTCGTCAAGACGCTCCTCAAGAACAAGCTCCGCGCCATCCTGAAGCGCGTCCTGCTCTACGCGCTCCTCTTCGGGGCCGTGATCGCGGTCGTCGTCTTCATCCTGACGCGGTTCTTCGTCTGACGGACAAACCCCGTGGATGCCCCCACGGGGTGCCTTCCATCCTTCAGCGCGTCGCGCTCCGGGCGATCACGATCCGCTGGATCTCGCTCGTCCCCTCGTAGATGGTCGTCACGCGTGCGTCGCGCAGGTGACGCTCCACCGCGAAGTCGCGCACGTAGCCGTAGCCGCCGTGGATCTGCAGCGCCCGCTGGCAGATCCGGTTCGACGCCTCGCTCGCGTAGAGCTTCGCCATCGCCGCCTCAGCCGAGAACGGACGCCCCTGCTCCTTGAGCCACGCCGCGCGCAGCGTGAGCGCCCGCGCCGCGTCGAGCTCCGTCCGAGAATCGGCGAGCGACCACTGGATCGCCTCGTAGTCGCCGATCGACCGGCCGAACTGCTTGCGCTCACGCGCGTACTGCGTGGCCTCCTCGACCGCCGCCGTCGCGATGCCCACGGCCTGCGACGCGATCCCGATGCGCCCGCCGTCGAGCGCCATCATCGCGATCTTGAAGCCCTCGCCCTCGCTGCCGAGCAGCGCGTCCGCCGGCACCTTGCAATCATCGAGCTCGATCGGCACCGTGTTCGACGCGCGCAGCCCCAGTTTGTCCTCGGGCCGGCCGCACCGGAGCCCCGGCGTCCCGCCCTCCACGAGGAACGCCGACAGCCCGCGTGTCCCCGGCCCGCCCGTGCGTGCCCAGACCACGAACACGCCGGCCCACGCGCCGTTCGTGATCCACTGCTTCTGGCCGCGCAGCACCCAGCCCTCCTCGGTCCGCTCGGCGACAGTGCGCATCGAGCCGGGATCACTGCCCGCCTCCGGCTCGCTCAACGCGAACGACCCGGCCGCGTACTCGCCCGCGCAGATCCGCGGCACGTGCGTCGCGCGCTGCGCCTCCGTGCCGAACCGCGCGATCACCTCCGCGACCATGTTCGTCACGCTCATCGTCACGGCCGTGGAGGCGCACGCGCGCGCGATCTCCATCATCGCCAGCGCGTACGCCACGACGCCCGCCTCGGCCCCGCCGAGCGCCGCGGGCACGTTCACGCCCATCAGGCCAAGCTCGGCGAGCCCGCGCAGGATGTCGCGCGGGATGTCCTTGTCGCGGTCGAGATCGGCCGCGACGGGCCGGATCACCCGCTCGGCATAGTCGCGAGCCGTGCGCTGGACGAGCGCCTCGGTCTCGTTCGGATCGAGGTCCATGGTCAGGCCGTTACTGGCACTTCTGCGTGAAATCGCAAGGATCGCCGCCCTTCGCGGTCACGAAGAGGCTGTACTGCGTGCACGTCCCCGGGGCGCCGAGCTTGCGGGAGACGCGCACGAAGTACTTCATGGAGTTGTTGTTGCAGTGCACGGGCTGCGAGCCGTCGTTCGCGCACGGCACCTCGCCCGAAAGGCCGTCCGCCGACTTCCCGTCGACGCACCAGTCGTACGACGTGATCCCCACAGCGCCGCCCGAGGGCGTGTCCGTGCAAGCCTCGCCGCGAATCACGTCGATCACGAACTCGTCGTTCGGCAGCGGGGTCATGAAGTCGATGCTCACGTGGTACGAGTTCGTCGTGAGCTCGTTCGTATCCACCGTGTCGAACGACCACACGTCCACGTCCGCCGCGCCGCCGAGCGTGCCCGTGATCGTGATGCTGCTCCCGTCGGTGTCGCTCACGCTGCCCGCGGGCGTCGCGTTCGCGCAGAGGTCGTTCGGCTCGCCCATCTCGACCGGGCACGTGCATCCGTTCGCGATCGGGCCGGGCGGATAGGCCGCCCACCCCACTTCGCAGGGCCCGAGCCCGCACGTGCCTTGTGGCGAGCAGGTCCACGACGCGTGCGGCGGCACCGGGCCCTCCGCGCTGCAGAGCTCGTTCGGCTCGCCCTCGTCGCTCATCCCGTCGCAGTCGTCATCCTGCGCGTTGCACGTCTCGGCCGCGGGCACCTTCGCCGTGCAGCCTTCGAAGGAGCTCGACGCGCCGTTGCACGCCTCGACGCCCGTGCACGTGCCGTACTGGTTCGAGTTCGAACAGTCCTTCTCGACCCCGTCCCGCTTCTCGTTGCACGGACACGAGAACGGCACGTTGGGCACGCAGAACTTGTGGGCTTGCCCCTGCGGAGGCTTCGTCGGCCCCCCATCCACGCCGCCGTCGTCTAGCCCGCCATCCCCCGCGTCGCCCGGAGTCCCCGCGTCGTCCGGCGGCCCCGCGTCCGGCATCTCGCCTCCCTGCGTCGGCGGATACTTCGCGCCTTCGAGGCACGTGAAGCCGTTCGGGCACTGGCCATCCGTCGTGCAATCCCGCGCGCAGAAGCGATCCCCCGCGGGCGCCTTCAAGCACGCGTCCGAGGGGTTCAGGCATTGAAGAACCGTCGTGCACGGCATGCACTGGCTGCCGAGATCGGGCACGCAGATCGAGTCGCCGTTGATGAGCGCGCAGTACGTCCCCTCGGGGCAGCCGGGCGGACACGGCACGGTGCAGTACTTGTTCGCGCCGACGACCGTACACTCGCCCTGCTCGCAAGGCATGTCGTCGCTGCACGGGCCGCCGATCTGGCCCGGCGGAATGCCCCCGCCGCCCGCGCCGCCCGCGCCGCCCGCGCCGCCGGTTTGATCGACATGATTGCCCTGCGCGCACGCCGCGAACAGCGCCGCGACGAACGATCCGATCAAGACGATCCGCCCATGGTAACGGTGCCCCAAGCTCATCGGACGGCGCCTCCTCGACGACACGAACGCCCCACGCGCGGGCAGCCCAAAATGGCTCTTCCTTCCCGCGCAGAGGCCTTGGCCATGTTAAATGTTTTGCAGACCGGGCGTCAAACGCGTAACTGGGAGTCGTTCGCGGCCCGCGCCGCTCCTCGCCATGCCTCGCGCCTCTGCTCCCAGGCCCTCCGCGTTCGTCCACGGTGCGTCGTGTACGGGCCTCGCCGCCCTCGCCCTCAGCGCGCTCGCGGGTTGCTCGAGCGCAAAAACCGAGGCCGCGCCCGGCCCGAGCCCCGCCGCCGAGGTGATGCCCCCGGCGCCCCCCACGACCCCGCCCGCCGCCGCCCCCGCGACGGCCCCCGCGCCCACAGCCGCGCCCGCCGCCGCCCCCGCGCCCACAACCACG
>NZ_JARZHI010000094.1:0-34559 GCF_029946465.1 Polyangium sorediatum | reverse complement strand
TCTTGACCGGGCCTGTTCGATGAACTGCGCATCGCGCAGTTCATCGAGCTTGGGTCCAGCCCCTGGCTGGTCCGGGGTGGAGGGGGCGGACAGCCCCCTCCTGGGGCCTGGGGCAAAGCCCCAGCTCTGCGCCGCTCCTGCTGCGAAAATCCACCTGTTGTCTTGGGCTTGACCGCTCCGTTAGGGTGGTCTTGCCATGCCCATCAACTTTTTCGGCGCCCGTGCGCCGCGCTTCCTCTTCGCCTTCGCCCTCGCCCTTCCCCTCGCTGGTTGTGGCGGGGATGAGGACATGCCTGTCTTCACCGCGCCTGACCGTGCTGAGGGGGCTCGCGCGCCCCTCACGGCTCCGTGTGGCGACCCGGACGAGCTCCGTTGCCTCCTGCCCTGGCCGTCCAGTGCCCACCTCGCCAAGGACGCCTCCACGGCCACTGGCGTCCGCCTCCACGTCGAGGCCGAGAGCCTGCCCGTCGACGACGACCCCCGCTCCCTCGCCCTCGCCGACGGCTTTTCCCGCGTGACCCCGCTCGCCGTGGGCTTCGCCGGCCCCGTCGTCCTGCCCGCCGCGGCCTCCGCCACCGAGGGCCCCGTCCGCCTCCTCCTCGCGCAGCACGACCATGCGCGCCGTGGCGAAACTGTCCCCGTGCGCCTCTCCACGATTCCCGGCGAGGATCCGGCCACCGAGACGCTCCTCCTCGGCTACCCCCTGCGCCCCCTCGAACCCGGCGCCGATTACGTGGCCGTCGTCCTCGACGACCTCAAAATGGAAGACGGCGCCTCCATCACGCCCACCCACCAGACCCAGGTCGCGCTTGGCCTCGCCACCCCGGCCTCGCAGGCCGAGGCCGACCTCCGCGCCTACCACGCGCCCACCCGAAAACTCCTCGCGGAGGCGGGCATCGATCCGGCGCGTGTCCTTCGCGTCTTCGATTTCACGACCCGCTCCGGCGACGACGCCACGAAGCGCCTCACGGCCATGCGCGAGGGCGCCATCGAGGCCGTCACCCAGGGCAAGGTCACCGTCGAAATCGATGCCGTCTCCTGGGAGCCGAATGCGGCTGTCGCGGCCGTCGTGCGGGGCCGGCTCGTCGGGCTCCCCTCGTTCCTCGAAGACGACCGTGATCTCAGGGTCGACGATGCCGGCGACGTCGTCGCCGAGGGCACGCACGAGGCGCCCTTCCGCGTCATGGTCCCGGCCGGCAGCGGCAACTACCGGTTCGTCATGTTCGGCCATGGCATGGGCGGCGACGTCGACGACAGCTCGTTCGACCAGGAGCTCGGCCAGAATGGCACGGGCAAGGTCGGCATTCGCTTCGACGGCTGGACCGGTGACGACGTCATCGAGACGTTCGTTGGGATGACGCGTATGGCCGAGGCCACGCACCGCTCCACGGCGCGCCTCATGCAGGCCATCGCCGACGGCGCGGCCGTGCAGGCGGCGATGAAGACGACGCTCGGCGAGCTGCTCTCGGGCCCCACCTTCGACGGCGGGGCGAACCCGCTCATGGGCCGCCAGCCCGACAGCAGCATCCCGGTCTGGGCCGGCGGCTCCCTCGGCGGCACCCTCGGCCTCGTGTATGCCTCCGTCGACCCCGACATGCATTACGGCGTCCTCAACGTCCCCGGCGCCGGCTGGACCCATTTCATCCCTGGCTCGAACGTGTACTCCACGGTCCGAGGCCTCCTCCGCACGACGTACGGCGGCGACCTCGACGTCGGGTTTGCGCTCGCGCTGAGCCAATCGAACTGGGACGAGGTCGACGGCTCGAGCTGGGCGGATCGTATGCCCGAGGAGCCGACGGCTTACTTGATCCAGGAGAGCATGGGCGACCCGATCCTGCCGAACGAGGGCACCGCTTTGCTCTCGGTCGCGGTCGGCGCGGGCCAGGTCGGCGCGGTCTTGAATCCGATCCTCGGCGTCGAGACGTCCTCCGAGATCGTCGGCAAGAGTGGCCTCACGCAATACAGGACGGCGGACAAGGATGCGTACGACATCCACGGCTTCGCCGCGACGGGCGGCCCGGCCGGGGACGCGGCGCGCCAGCAGATCACGGCGTACTTGAAATCGGTCTGGGCCGGCGCGCCGAAGATCACCGTGCCCGAGGGCTGCGCGGGCGGGAACTGCGACTTTACGAAGTAATCACTTGAGGACGAGCTTCCCCGCCTTCGTGAGACAGCTAAACGTCTCGTTGTTCGGCGGGGTCCCGTCGTTTCCGCAGGGCGGGGGCACGTCGAACGCCTCACCGACCGGCGCTTTCGGATACCAGCAGACGCCGTCGAGGTGACGGACGAGCAACTGCTGGCCGTCCTGCGTGCTGCTCTCGATCTCCCAATCGGTCGAATCGTACACGATGATCGAGCCCTTCTCGCAGATCCACTCGGCCTTCTCGATGTGATCCTTTTTCCAGATGGGCGCGGGCTTGTTGCCCTTCGCGGGCATGCGGTCACAGGGGACGATCTGGCGTGCGCCGTCGAATCGCTGCGCGGACATGCTCCCGATGTTCCGGAGGGGCATGAGGGTCGTGGTCCACTCCGTCCCGGGGTACTGCTCGCCGGCGCGCACGTAGAGCGAGGCATATCCGCACGCCTCCTCGGTCGTGCCCTTCTTGCGGATGGCGTCCCGCATCTTCCCGCAGTTCCGCTCGGCGTCCTCGACCTTCAAGGGCCCCTCGACCGTATCGACGGTCCACCCGTCCTCGAAGGTCCCATGGCTGGCATCAGAGCAAGCCTGCGCCGTGACGAGGGCATTAAAATACGCCTCCATCGAGTCGAGGTCCTTCTTCGACGCCTCGACGGTGGCATTGTACATCTTCGCAAAGTCTGCACGCCACGCCTTGCCCTCGTCCGTATCCGCGCCTCCGGAGTCCGTCATGGCGGCGACCAGCGCTCCGCAGCCGAGCTGCCCCGCACACGCGAGCAAAAGGAAGAGCGGCCCGAGGAGCCCGGTCCTCCGCGTCGAGATGGTATGTTTCATCGGTTCACCAAAGGGTTGCACGGCTGCACGAGGCACGTGTCAGTCCGTTGACGCTATGGCGTGTATCACGCGCCTGCCGGCGGATCAATCATTGGGCTCCGGTGATGACGAGCCCCGCGGCCAGGCACAGCGACCTGATCTTCATGAAGCCGACCCCCCCATCCCCCCGTCGCCAGGCCCCCGCCATGATGCCCTTCCCCCCGAGCACCCCGCCGACAGGGCGCCGGGAGCAAGTCGACCCTCCCCAAGCCCTGCCGCCAGCGCGTCGAGAGGAAGGTGATGCCCACGAAGGCCTGTCGACAGGACGTGCAGGGGCAAGCCGATCACCCCGAAGCCCTGTCGTCAGGCCATCGGGGTGATCGTCTTGCCCCCGATCCCCCGCCGACAGGCCTTGGACAGGAACCCGACCCCGCCGGCGCCCTGCGGACAGGACCCGGGGGGGATCGTCAGGGCGTCTCGGGGGTCACGGGCTCGTCGGCGGAGGCCTTTTTCCCCGCCAGCGCATCCGCGCGCATCTGACCGAGCTCATCGAACAACCCGAAGACCTGCGCGTCGAGGTCCCGCGGCAAGGCCGGGTTCACGGCAATCTCATCCCCGAGCGCCCCCCGGAACCGACCCAGCACCGCCAACGTCGCCGTGCGGATCCGACCCGCATCGCGACGCGCGCCCGTCTCCGCATCGGCCCGCTGGCTGAGAAGCGCGCCAATCTGCTCGGCAGCCGTCACATACCCCTCGGCCCACTCGAGGAGCGTCCGCCCCTCCGCGAGGGGGATGAGCTGCAAGTCGGCCTTCAGCGCGTCAATCCGCTTGCGGTGCTCGAATGCCGCATGCGCCTCCTCGACGTAACTCGCCCGCAGGTCGTCGAGTTCGGGAATGAACGCCGCCCGCACCCGCTCGATCGCGGCCCGCACGTGCGGCGGGACCTTGGGCCAGCGCGCATAGGCCTCCGTGAGGTGCCAGATCGCCGAGCCAAAACCATCGTGCACGTCGTCGGCCTCCGCGATCGCCTCGGCGAGCGGCTTGCCCCCCGTCAGGGCGCCCGGCAGCGTGTCGATCTGCTGCTTCTTCGCGAGAAGAATAGGCTCATACGTCTTGCCCGCGCCCGAAAGGACCAGCGCCGCATGACGTTCCCCGAACAGGTTGGCAAACGCGACCTTGAGGGCCGCGAGGGAGAGGTATCTCATGAGCGCTGACGGTACAGCCGGTGAGCCGGAAAACGCAAGAGGGAGCGCAAAGGACCTCGTCGAGGGGAAGCCGCCGCGCGGGGGTGTCGCCCCAGGCCCCGCCGGGCAGCACCCCGGCGCGACGGGCTTCGAGGAAGAACCAATGCACTGGGCACTGCTGTGACCACGTACCGCGTTAACAGTCGCTAACGCGAACACAACAACACGTTTACCAGATTGGCGCAGGGTCGTCACATGACGACGCTTTGGCCGGGCTTACGACGAGATCCGCGGAAGAAAACTCCCATGCGGCGGGCCGCCGGTGCCCTCGCCGGGCTTGTTTGGTTGCCCCTCCTCGCCTGCTCGTCCTCCGGCGAAACCCCGGACGGGAGCGGCGGCCAGGGCGGCGGAGGCGGCAGTCCGCCGGACGCTGAGCCTGGGGATTCCTCGATTCTCGTTGGCGCCTTCCAGGTGCGCCTCGTCCCGCCGGTCCCCGCGAGCGAGAATTCGCCGGCGACGCCCGGAAGCACGGCGGTGCTTGGCAAGGTGTACGACGGCCCCACGCCCTCGCAGATCATCTGGGAGGAGGCCACCAAGGAGGGCGCCTGCAAGCTCTCCACGCCGCGGGTCCCTTTTTGCAGCACGCCTTGCGGGGGCAGCGCCGCCTGCGTGGAGGACGAGACCTGCAAGGAGTATCCGCTCGCGCACAGCGCGGGGAAAATCACGGTCAAGGGCCTGCACACCGAATCGGGCGAGGATGGCTTCAGCATGGATCCCGTGGTGAACGCCTATCAGCCGCCTGCCAGCGTAAAACTCCCCTTCCCTGCGTTTGCCGAGGGGGAGGTGCTCACGTTCCAGGCGAGCGGCGATTATTACAGCGCCTTCACGCTCGAAGGCACTGGCATCGCCCCGCTCGTGCTCGCCGGCGAGACGCTCACGCTCGAATCGGGCAAACCCATCGCGCTCGCCTGGACCCCGCCCGCGAAGGCCGACAGCTCTCGTATCTACGTAAAACTCGACATCAGCCACCACGGCGGCACGAAGGGCATGATCGAGTGCGACGCGGACGACACGGGCTCCCTGGAGATTTCTGCGGCGCTCGTGGGAAAACTCCTCGACCTCGGCGTCGCGGGGTTCCCTTCGATCGTGGTCGTTCGAAAGACCACGGGCGGGACGACCATCAAGGAGGGGCGCATCGACCTCGTCGTCTCCTCGTCGCTCGAAGAGGCTGTGCAGATCCCGGGGCTCACGTCCTGCTTCAGCGACGTCGATTGCCCGAACGGCCAGATCTGCCAGGCGGATCTTACCTGCAAATGAAATGAATTTCCTCCGGGTGCCGTGCATCCGAGGCAAGGAGCTGGGACGAACCCAGCGGGCTCTAGAAAGGAGCTTGTCATGAACGCACACCGATGGGCGCTGCCCCTCTTGGGCGGCGCGGTGCTCTCGTTTGTCGTGGGTTGCGGTAGCAGCAATGGGGACCTCGGGCTCGGCAACGGCGGCTCCGGGAGCAGCTCGTCCTCCGCGTCGGGAGGAAGCGGCGGCGCGGCCGGCGCGGGCGGCGCGGGCGGCGAAGGCGCCGGCGGCAATGGGGGAGGCAATGGCGGGAGCGGCGGCGAAGCCGGCGCCGGCGGCGGCGGCACCACGGAGAAGTTCAGCTTTTTCGTGACGAGCCTCCGTGCTTTGCAGGAGCTCTCGGGCAATCCGGAGGGGTTCGGCGGAGACCTCCGTTTTGGCGAGACGGGCGCGGGCGCGGGGCTACGCGGCGCGGACAAGATCTGCGCGACGATCGCCGAAACGAGCATGCCGGGCGCGGGACAAAAGCCGTGGCGCGCCTTCTTGAGCGCGACCGCCGGCGAGGACGGCCAGCAGGTCAACGCGCGGGATCGCATTGGGGAAGGCCCCTGGTACGACCGGCTCGGGCGATTGCTCGCGGCGAACAAGACCGATCTCCTGAAGGAGCGCCCCGCGGGGGCCGACGCGGCCATCATCAATGATTTCCCGAACGAGGACGGCGTCCCGAACCACCAGCCGGATCCGAACCAGGGGCAGGTCGACAACCACGACATGCTCACCGGGACGAACGACGAGGGCGCGCTCTTCAGCGCGACCGCGACGTGCAAGGACTGGACGAGCAACCTCGGGGATCTGGCGAGCGAAGGCCGTCCGCGCGTGGGGCATTCGTGGCCGCGGTTCGGCGGCGGCGGCGGCGGACCGGGCGGCGGGGATGGAAGCGCCGCGAACTGGATGTCCTCGCTCAACGAATCCGGCTGCGCGCCGGGCGTGAACCTCATCGAAATGGGCGGGCCGCAGCCGGGCTCGGTCACGGTGGGCTCCGGCGGCGGCTACGGCGGGTTTTATTGCTTCTCGCTGGTCCCCTGAACGCGGTCGGCTCGACTTCGGCTTTCTTTGGAGGAAATCATGTCCTTGCACAAACGCGCCGTCACGGCGCTGGGCCTCGTTTTGTCCATCGCCGCGATGCCGATGGCATGCAGCGACACGGCGGCGCCCGCGGGCCCCGTCTTCGAATGCGAGCTCCCGAGCGGCAGCGAATCCCCGGACTTCTTGCAGACGATCGGCTGCAACGGGGACTTTCAAGCTCTCGCCTCGGAGCCCCTCCGCGCCGATCTGCCGGGCGCGCGCTCGGTCAAGGTCGTCCTGGATCAGGCCGACGGCAATGCGCTCTACTTCCAGAACAGCGTCCTCTACAAGATCCATTACGAATTCGCCTCGAAGCACCTCTCGGGCAAGGACCTCCCGCTCGTGCCCGAGCTGTCGAGCTTCAACGCGACCGAGTATTACACGCCCGACCGCCGCTTCCTGCTCGGCGCCGTGACCTACTACGAGGGCCCGAAGGTCTGGGCGCTCGAGATCGCCCCGTACGACACAGCGTCGGCGGCCATGATCACGACGCTCTACAAGAAGGTGGCGGCGTCGGCGTATTTCGGCGGGAGCTTGTTCTTCCACCCGACGTCGGACGCGGTTTCCGTGGAGGCCGACAAACTCGGCGACGACGTCCCCGTGAAGACCACGGACGAGCTTTATGCGGCCATCGATTACCAGCCCCTCTCGCTCGGCTCGTCCATGGGGCGGCTCCGCTTCCTGAAGGCGGCGGATCTCGAGGACGAATACGTCTCCCACGAGGACATCGTGGTCCTCGACGAGGCGCCGAACGACATCTCGGTCATCCAAGGCCTCATCACGGAGGAGTTCCAGACGCCGCTCTCGCACGTCAACGTGCTCTCGCAGAATCGAGGCACGCCGAACATGGGGCTACGCCATGCGATGACGAACCCCGCGCTGCGGGCCCTCGAAGGCAAATTGATCGAGCTCACGGTGGGCGCCTCCACGTGGAGCGTCCGCGAGGTCACGCTCGAAGAAGCGCAGGCGTACTGGGATGAGCACAAGCCCGAGCCCGTCGTGCTCCCGACGCTCGATCTCTCGGTCACGGGCCTGTGGGACCTCGAGGACGTGACGCCCGAGCCGGCATCCGGCGCCTCGCTGCGCGACGCGATCAAACAATCGGTGCTCGCGTTCGGCGGAAAGGCGGCGCATTACTCGATCCTCACGCGGACCGAGAACGTGCCGATCCAGAAGGCCTTCGCGATCCCGGTCTATTACTACGACCAGTTCATGAAGCAGAACGGGTTCTACGACCAGATCGACGCGCTGCTCGCGGATCCGACGTTCCAGGCCGACGCGGCCGTCCGGGATCAGAAACTCGAGGCCCTGCGCGACGCGATGGAGGCGGCGCCCGTCGACGCCGCGTTCCAGGCGTTGCTGAAGGACAAGATCGCGGCCGAATACGGGACGCACAAGATGCGCTTCCGCACGAGCACGAACAGCGAGGATCTCGAAGGGTTCCCCTGCGCCGGTTGCTACGAGTCGCACACGGGCGACCCCACGGACTGGCCCGACGTGCTCGAAGCCATCCGCGAGACCTACGCGAGCGCCTGGCTCTTCCGCACGTTCGAGGAGCGCAGCTATTACGGCATCGACCACAAATCGATCGGGATGGCCCTGCTCGTGCACCACAACTTCCCGGACGAGGAGGCGAACGGCGTGGCCGTGACGGCGAATCCGTTCGACGAGGCGGGGGTTGATCCCGCGTTTTACGTGAACGTGCAGTACGGCGGCGACGTGGAGGTCGTGGCCCCGCCGCCCGGCGTGACCAGCGATCAGTTCCTCTACTACTTCACGCAGCCGAACCAGCCGATCACGTACCTGACGCATTCGAGCTTGCTCGCGGAGGGCGAGCGTGTCCTCACGACGGCGCAGATCCATTCGCTCGGCGTGGCCCTCGACGCCATCCATACGCGCTTCTCCCCCGCGTATGGGCCGGCCGCGGGGAACAAGGGCTGGTACGCGATGGACATCGAATTCAAGTTCGACGACGAGGCCGCCCCTGGCCAGACGCCCACGCTCTACATCAAGCAAGCACGCCCCTACCCCGGCCGCGGGAGCGAGTGAGCGGGCGGCGACGTTCCTGACGCCCGCGAGATTCGCTCGCTTAACAATCGCACACGATCCTGTAACACCCGCGCCGCAGTCTCGACATAAAGTCGACTCGAACCTTGAACTTGGGGAGTGACGATGAGAATGCGGTTCCTGCATTGTGTTCTGCCGTTCGTGGCGCTTTCGGTCCTTGCGATCCAGGGGTGCGGCGGGAGTGATCCGAGCACCGAGACGGGCGCGGGCGCGGGGGGCAGCGGCGGCGCGGGCGGCAGCGCCGGCGAGGGCGGCGGCGGAAGCGGCGGCGAGGGCGGCAGCGGATCGGAGGATCCCGATTACGCGGCCGCCTTCCCGCAAGATCGGGTCCCTCGTATCGACATCACCATTTCGCCCGAGAGCTGGCAGGCGATGATCGCCGACATGACCGACATGCTCGGCACGTTCGGCGAAGGCATGGGCATGGGCGGGCCGGGCGGGCCCGGCGGCGGCGGTGGGCCCCCGCCGGAGCTCGCCGAGGCTTGCAATGGCCTCGCGGCCGGCGATGCGTGCACGGTCACGCTCAATGGCGTCGAGTCCCAGGGGACGTGCACGGATGCGATGGGCAGCCTGCTTTGCTTCCCGGCCGGCGGCCCCGGGGGCCCCGGCGGCCCCGGCGGGCCGGGCGGACCAGGCGGCGACGGTGGCGTCGATCTGCTCCCCCGCACGCCCATCTACGTCGAGTGTGACGTCAAGACCGAGGATCGGAGCTGGCAGCACGTCGGGATCCGCTTCAAGGGCAATTCGAGCCTGGCCATGTCCTGGCAGCAGGGCGTGTGGAAGCTGCCGCTGCGTTTCAACTGGGACAAGTACGAGGACACGTATCCGGAGACGAAGAACCAGCGGTTCTACGGGTTCGACGCGCTGAGCTTCTCGAACAACGCGAGCGATGCGTCGCTCTTGCGCGACAAGATCGGCACCGAGGTCTTCGTGAACGCGGGGATCCCGGCGCCCGCGACGGCGTTTTATCGGGTGTTCATCGATCACGGCGAGGGCTCGAAGTATTTCGGGCTCTACACGGGGATCGAGCTGCCCTCGGACGAATCCTTCATGGATACCCATTTCGGCGGCCACAAAGGCAACATGTACAAGCCCGACGGCGCAGCCGCGCGCTGGCAGACCTGGGACACCGAAACGCTCGGGAAGGAAAACCACGAGGACGAGGCCGATTATTCGGACGCGCAGGCGCTCTTCGACGCGCTGCACGCCGACAAGACCGACGCCGCCGCCTGGCGCGCCGGCCTCGAAGCCCGGCTCGACGTCGATGGGTTCCTCCATTGGCTCGCGCTGAACGCGGTGATCGAGGACTGGGATCAATACGGCCGCATGCCGCACAACTATTACATGTACGCGGATCCCAAGAAGGACGCGCAGTTCACGTGGATCCCCTGGGACCACAGCTTCGCGTTCCCCGCCTCGGCGGGCGGAGGGTTCGGCGGGCAGGCCATGTCGCTCGCGATGTCCGAGATCACCGATCAATGGCCGCTCATCCGGTACCTGCTCGACGATCCGGTGTACCTCGAGACGTATCGCGGCTACGTCGCGCTCGCGGTCGAGAAGGACTACGAGGCGGCGAGCATGGAGGCGCGATTCAAGGCCGCCCACGACCTCATCGCGCCCTACGTCGTCGGCGCGGAGGGCGAGCAGCCGGGGTACACGTTCCTCGCGTCGGATGCTGCGTTCGACGAGGGCCTCGCCGGGGTGATCGCCCACGCGAAGGAGCGGCCGGCGGACGTGGCCACGTACCTCGGACCGTGACCTCCTGAGACCTCTCTCCCACGATTGCAAATGAGGGACGACCGCTGATGGAATGGCTCGAACCGCTGACCCAGGGGGACGTTTTCGAATGGCGCAAGGCGCTCGTCTCCCTCCTGCTCGCCTTCGGGCTCGGCCAGGCCATCGCGGTCGTGTACATGGCGACCTTCCGCGGCCTCTCGTACTCGCGCTCCACGGTGCACGGAATGGCCATGGGCAGCGTGATCACGTGCATGCTGATGCTCGCCGTGGGCAGCAGCGTCGCCGCGGGGATCGGCATGGCGGGGGGGCTCTCGGCGGTCCGGTTCCGCACGTCGCTCCGGGATCCGCGCGACATCATCTTCATCTTCGCGGCCCTCGGCGTGGGGATGGCGAGCGGCGCCCAGGCGCACGGCGCGGCGATCCTGGGCACGATCATCTTCGCGTTCGGATTCGTGCTCCTTCATTTCACCGGGTATGGCGCGCGCCATCAGCCGGATGGACTCCTCCGCTTCGCCGCGCCTGCCGGGCCCGAGGCGGAGGAGGCCATCATGAAGATCCTGCGAGCGCATTGCCGGTCCTTCGCGCTCGTCACGCTGCGCGAGGCGGCGCAGGGGACGATGATGGAGCACGCCTACCAGATCAGCGTCCGCGCGCTGGATCTACGCGCGTCGCTCGTCTCGAATCTGAAGGCCATTCCAGGGGTGCAGGACGTCGCCTTGCTGCTGCAGGAGCCGACGCTGGATCTGTAGCCATGAAATCGACGAAGACCCTCCATCGAATGCAATCGGCCCTCCAGCGATTCGCGCCCGGGCTTTGCCTCGTGGGCACGCTCGGCGCCGCCGCGGGGCTGCACTACGGCGACCACGCGCGGGGTCACGTCGTGGGGTTCGCCGAGGCGACGCCGGAGGCCATCGCGCCGACGGAAATCGCCAAGGTCGCGGCGGTCCACGTGCGTGTCGGCGACGAGGTCACGCCGGGGCAGATCGTCGCGGAGCTCGACACGTCCGCGATCGACGCCGAGATCGCCGTCGCGGAGGCCGAAAAGACGCGGCTCGAAGCGGACGTGCGCGCCTCGGAGTCCGAGATCCTGCAAAAACTCGACACGGACCTCGCGTCCCTGGAGCGCGAGGCGGCGCGGCAACGCGAGGAGCACCTCCAGGTGTCCGCCGAGGCGAAGGTGCTCGATAACGAAATGGCGCGGGTGAAGCAGCTCGTGGAGGACCGACAGGTGGTCTTCGAGGAGCTCGCCAAGGTCGATCTGCAACACGCCGCGGCCGCGGCGCTCGCCGCGGAGAAGCCGCGGACGTTGAAGCTCCTGGCGAAGCAGATCCAGACGGCCGAGGCGCGGCGCAAAGCAGCGAAGCAGGAAGGCTCCGCGACGGCGGACAAACTCGCCGCGGACGTGCGTTTCGCCGAGCGCAGCATCGAGCTCTTGAAGCAAAGGCGCGCGGGGTACGTGCTCCGCGCGACGCGGCGCGGGCGCGTGGCGACGATCCTGAAGCAGCCCGGCGAGGTCGCCGTGGCCGGGGATCCGGTGCTCAGCGTCGTGAGCGGGGGCGCGCGCGTGGTCACCTGCGTCCCGGAGCGCGTGTCCCTCGGCGTGCGCGAGGGCGACGGCGCGAAATTGTGGATTCGAGGGCAGCAGGGCGGCGCGCTGCGAGGAAAAACCATCGCGCTCGGTCCGCTCGTCGCGGAGCTGCCCGCGCGTTGCTGGGTCTCGCCCAAGATCCCCATGTGGGGCCGCGAGATCACGGTCGAGCTCGACGCCCCCCTCGACGTGATCGCGGGGCAAGCGTTTGATGTCGTCTTCGAGCCGGCCTCGGCGCCGCTGGCCTCCCCCCCGGCACCTCCGGCGGCGACGGCCAACAACCTCCCGGCGAGCGTGCTGCCGATGAAGCTCCCGGACGTGCTCTCGAAAAGGACGCGATTCGAGCCGTCCGGGATCCTCGCGCGGGAGGCCGAAGGGCGTTATCTCGTCGTCAGCGACGATACGGGCCGGGACGACGCGGAGGGCGCGCCCTGGATCTTTGCCATGTCCAAGGACGGCGTGATCGAGCCGGAGCCTTTGCAGGTGGACGGCATTGACGAGATCTCGGACGTCGAGGCCATTGCCGTCGGCGATGCGGGCGAGATCTACCTCCTGTCGTCGCAGAGCTACAGCAAGCGAGGCAAACGCAAGCCCGCGCGGACGGCGCTCTTGCGCCTCCGGAAGGACGGGCGAGGCTTCCGCGTCGACGGGGAGGCCCATCTCGCAGAACTGCTGGACGCGGACCCGGCGCAGGCCGCGGCGCTCGGGCTCCCGAAGGGCACGCGCGCGCTCGACATCGAGGGGCTCGCCTACCGAAAAGGCGCCCTGTACTTCGGCCTCAAAGCGCCTCTCGATGCGCAAGGCCATGCCATGATCTGGCAGGTCACCACGCCCGGCGCGCTCTTCGCGTCGAAGCCCCTCGCGGGCGCCGGCGCCTCGTTATGGGCGCATGTCCCTGTCGACGTGGAGCTCGCGGGCAAACCCACGCCGGGCGGCATTTCCGATCTTTTGTTTTTGCCCGACGGCAGCCTCGTGATCACGTCCACGCCTTCGACGGCGGACGGCGACGCGGGCGCGCTCTGGCGCGTCGAGGCCCCGGCCCCCGGCGCGCTCACGCCGCTGCTCGTCAAACGGTTTCCGGGGCTCAAGCCGGAGGGCATCGCGCCGTCGCTCTCGGCGGGCAAGCTCATGGTCGTCTTCGACACGGGCAGTAGCCTCCCGTCGTTCGAGGAGGTCCCGTGGGCGCGCTGAAAAGGTACGCAGCCCTGCTCCCCGCAGCGCTGCTCCCAGCTCTCGCAGGTTGCTCCCCTCCGCTGCACCTCTCGGGCTCCGAACGCGCGATTGCCATGTATCGCGAGAGCCTCGGTCCCCGGGGAGCGCTCACCGTGCGGCGCGACGAATCCGTCCGTCGAGGCACAGCAGCGCGCGCAGCGAGCACGTCCGACGCAGCGCCGCGCGTGCTCACCGTGGAAGACGCAGTCGCCCTGGCCAAAAAAAACAGCGCGCAGCTCGCCGCGCTCGAAGCCTCCGCGACCACGGCCGAAGCGGAGGTCGCCGCAGCAGATAAGCACAAAAACCCGGAGCTTCGGATCACGCAGATGCGCCTCGATCAATTCGTCGAGGGCGAGCCGCGGATCCGCACCGCGCTCCGTTTCTCGCCGGATAGGCCGGGCGAGGTGGACGCAGACGTCGCGGAGGCACGCGCGGCGAAGGCGGAAGCGCAGGCCGAGGCGCAAGCCGAGGCCATCACGATCGAGGCCGACGTCCGCTGGCTCTTCGACGACGTCGCCTTGATCGACGCCGAAATCGCCGCGGCCCACGCCGTCGCCGAGGCGCGCAGGTCCCTCGCGTCGCAAATGAAGACCCGCGTCGCCGCAGCGGAAGCGACATCCATCGACGAGACCCTGGCCGAACTCGCAGCGGTGGAGGCCGAATCCGACCTCGCCGAGCAACAGGCGCACCGGCGCGAGGTGCTCGGCGAATTGCTCGATCGCATCGGGCTCGACCCCGGAGCTTCCGTGGAGGTCGTCGGCGAGCCGCCACTCGCGTGGCCCCCCCCAGCGCTCCCTTCGGAGCAGGCCCTCATCGAAGAGGCGCTCCGGCGCAGGCCCGAGGTCGCCATTGCAGGCGCGCGAATCGACGCAGCCGACGCCCGCGCATACGCCGAGCGCGCGCGGCGTTTTCCGTGGTTCTCGTTCCTCGAGTTCGGCTATCAATTCACGCCGGGCACGCTCCCCACGCCAGGCACGCTGACAGGCCTCGCCTGGACGTTCCAGGCCGGCGTGGAGCTGCCCATCTTCGACACGAATCGCGCAGGCACAGCCGCCGCAGGCGCAGCAAAGAACTCCTCCCAGCGCGCGCTCGCCGCCGAGGTCGAGCGGGTCGCCCGCGAAGTACGCGCCCGCCTCCGCGAAGCCGATGCCTCGCGCGAGCTCGTCACCGCATTCCGCTCCCGCGCACTCCCCGCCGCCGCGCAAGCAGGATCCGCATCAAAACGAGCCCTCGAAGCCCGCAACGTCGACGTGATCGAAGCCCTCTCCGTCGACGCCCAACGCGTCAAAGTCGAACTCCGCCTCCTCGCCCTCATACGCCGCTATCGCACCGCCGTCTCCGAACTCCGCCGCGCCGTCGGCGGCCGCCTCCCCGCCGCGCCGTGAGCGCCGCCGCACCGGGGCTCTGCCCCGGTCCCCGCGGGGGGCTGTCCGCCCCCTCGACCCCGGACCAGCGAGGCGCTGGACCCAGGGTTGAAAAACTGCGCTCCGCGCAGTTTTTCAAACAGGCCGACGAAGAAGCCGGGGTGCCAGCCGAACCCGCAGCGCGGCTGTCTCGGTTGGCAGGGTCGTTGCTGGTCTTGACCGGGCCTGTTCGATGAACTGCGCATCGCGCAGTTCATCGAGCTTGGGTCCAGCCCCTGGCTGGTCCGGGTGCAGGGGCGGACAGCCCCTGCTGGGGCCTGGGGCAAAGCCCCAGCGCGACGCCTCCCTCCTCCCTCAGCCTGGAATCCGTGCTTCCGGGAGTGTCAGCTCTGCGGTCACGCCGTAACAATACTTCGAGAAGGAGAACCGGATCAGGTCGAGGCGCTGGACGAGCGCGACCATCCACCGCGGGGGGCGCCGCTCGAATTTGAGCTCCAGCACGCATACTGGCTCCTGGGTTCGCGTCTGCCCCCGATGATCGATGGGGCGCCATCGCCCCGGGATGGCTTCGAGATCGATGGATTCCTGCTGCTGGACGGCGATCTTGCGGTCGAATGTGAGCCGCGCGTAGGTGTCGATCTCGCTGATGTAGGCCTCGCGCTCGTATTCGACGAGCAGCACCGGGCGGATGTGGTGCCGGTGATAGGGCGCGAGAAACCGCATCGCGCCCGAGCGTGCGCCGGGGGAGAGCGCGGCGAGCGCGGACTCCTTGCCGGCGAGGACGTCTCGCCATGCGGCTGCGGGGATGGCGGCGCGCGTCTTGACGATCACGTCGAGCACGCGCCGCTTCACCTCCAGAAAGACAGGGCTCTCCGTGCTCGCGGGATAACAGCGCGCCCGGAGCTTGAATCGATCGGCTTGCTCTCGCTCGTTTGCCCAGAACAGGTCGTAGCGGTCCGTATCGAAGTACAGCGAGCGGATGCGGTAGGTCCCGTCGGGCCCGGCGTACTTGTCGATCTTGGAGGTCGCGCGCGCCGTGGCGCGGATGCCGGGCACGAGCCCTTCGGGGACCAGGTATTTGTATTCGTACCGCTCGATGATGTTGTCCACGGCGCGCCTCGGGTTCAGTTCGTGGGGGCGATCTTGTCGCTGCGCACGGTCACGATGTTGCGGAGATCGGTCACGCCCTCGTCGAAAGCGGCGAGGTCCTTGCTCGTCTGCTCGCCTGCGGCCGCCGTGTGGAGCACCGCGGCGGCCTGGTTGATGACCGCTTGCATCGACGTCTCGTTCCACGCGTTCCGGGCGAGCTCGTCGAGCTGCGTATGGAACTCCATCTCGAGCGCTGTGATCGCGCGGATTCGCAGCGGCAGCTTGGTCACGGGCGTCGTCTCGGTGTCGAACGAAGGATCGTCGAGGATCCGGTCCATCCCGTGGGGCATGAACACGAAGAGCCCGGTGGCGGGGTTGTCGTAGATGTAATGGTTGTTCGCCCGGAATGCGAAGCCGTCCCAGTGGCCGAGCAGCGCTTCGAGGGCGTAGATCTTCATGAACTGGCCGAGATCGAGGTGCTCTTCCAGCGCCGTGGCGAACGCCGCGTCGGGCGTGTCCTGGATGACCTGGGCGAGCGCGCGCAGATCGTCCCGGGACCTCCCGTCCTTTTTCTCGTCCTCGAGCTCCATGTGCTCGACGTCGTCCGCGAAATCGCCGCAACACGGGCCTTCGTACAGGTTGCCCTCGGCGAACTCTTCGCCGAAGTGGCTCCGGAGAAAGTCTTTGTCGACGGCCTCGACCACCACGTAAATCCCCTTGTCGACGCCGTTCAGCGTCACCTGGGCGTGCGCGACGCGCGCCGCGGGCAGGCCGGCGCGCAAATGCACGTCCGAGCCGAGCCGGCTGCGCAAAAAGCTGGGATCCTGCTTCGAGCTGTTCAGGATGAGCTTGTTCAGCCCGTAGAGCTTGGCCTGGTCGTCGAACGCGTCGAACTTGATGGAGAAGCTCGGCTTGTCGTCGAGATCCACGAGCGTATTGCCCTTTTGCCGGATCCCGGATCCCGCGACGAGCTCGCCGTCGTAGACGATGTCGCAAGGCACGCGCTCCTCGAGATCGCTCTCGAGCGTACCGAGATATGTCGAAGCGATGGTGATCTCGACCTTGTGGAGTTTGGCGGGGTCGAAGACCCCCTCCACGGGATCCTCGGCGGTGCATCCCGTGAAGGCCGATAGAAACAGGAGGATCGAGGCGAGACGGGTTCCCATGCCCGCGAGGATACGAGGTCCCTGTTAACGGCGTGTTAAGCTGGCGAAAGATGTGCGATCGGGAGTCGCACACGGGCGCGCGTCCCCTCGTTCGGCGTGCTGATGAGCTCGATGTGGCCGCCGTGCGCGTCGACGATCCGCTTCGCGAGCGGCAGCCCCAAACCGAGGCCCCCGGTCGCGCGGGTCCGGCTCCTGTCGACCCGGAAGAACGGTCGAAAGACACGCGGAAGATCCTCGGCCGAGATCCCGACGCCCTTGTCGACGACCTCGACCGTGATGTCCTCGCCCCCACGCGCGACGAGCTCCACCGTCTCCGCCGGCTCCTCCGTGTACTTGTGGGCATTCTCGAGCAGGTTGTCGAAGACCCGCCGCAGGAGCACCGGATCCGCGTCGACCGAGGGCAAATCCGCCGGCACGTCGACCCGCAACGCCCGCTGCGGGTGGGCCGCGCGAAACCGCGACGCTGCGTGCGTGAGCAGATCGTGCACGTCCACGCGCTCGCGGCGGAGCGGCGGAATGCCGGCGTGCGAGGCCACGTCCTCGAAATCGAGCCGCGCGGCCGTCAGCACGTCGGAGATGAGCCGCTCGAGCTCGTCGAGATCCCCGCCAATCTCGCCGAGCATCTCCCGCGCGACGGCCACGTCGCCCTCCGCCTCGGCGACGAGCGCGAGGGCCATTCGAATGCGCGAGAGCGGCGTGCGCAGCTCGTGCGAGACGTTCGCGAGCAGCTCCCGCTCCGCCCGCAAAAGCTCGGTCACGCGCTCGGCCATTTCGTCGAACGCGCGCGACACGTCGCCGAGCTCGTCGCGGTTTGGCAGAGCGGCGCGGGCCTTCAAATCGCCGCCGCCGAACGCGCGCGCCGCGGAAGACAGGCGACGCAGCGGCCGCGTGAGCGTACGCGCGAGCAGCCACGACGAGATTCCCACGACGACGAGGACCATTCCGACCACGCGGGGCCCGGTGATGGGCGGCCCCGGCGGCGGTCGAAACGCCGAGAGTTGCTCGATACGCCCTTCGCGGCCATCGGGAAACCGCACGGGCCTCACGTGACAAGGTGGAGGCCGATCCTCCATGAATTTCCCCGGGGGCCGGGGCGGCATACAGCGGGGCGGCGGGCCGAGCGCGTTCGTCGCGAAGACGGCGCCGTCCGGATCGACCACGGTGGCCGTCGCGTGCAGCTCTCGCTGCATGAGATCGAGCACGCCCTGGAGTTCACGCGGGTCGTCGATCTCCCGCGCGATCATCTCGTGAAAGAAACGAACCTGGTGCTCGTGCGGGAACCCCTTCGGCCGGTTGATCTCGAGGAGGGCGATGAATCCGGCCGCGACCAGGGCGAACTGCGCGAGCCCGACGAGGTAAATGCGGAGGGCCAGGCGCGCGCGCAGGACGTTACGGAGGGCCATGGCTCACATCCGGTCGACCGCGAATACGTACCCGATGCCGCGCACGGTCTTGATGATGCGCGGGTTTTTTGGATCGTCGCCGAGCTTCTTCCGCAGGTGCGAGACGTGCACGTCGATCGAACGATCGAAGGCCTCGTCCGCGCTGCCCCGCACGAGATCCACGAGCTGCTCGCGCGTGAGGACACGCCCGGCCCGCTCGGCGAGGGCATGCAGGAGATCGAACTCGTAGGTCGTGAGCGCGAGATCCACCCCGCCGAAGACCGCCCTGCGCGCGCAGGGATCGATCGTGAGGGAGCCGGCCACGATCTGGCGCTCGGCCGGGGGGCCCGCGAGGCCACGGGCGCGGCGCGCGTGCGCCCGGATGCGCGCGAGCAGCTCACGCGCGGAAAAGGGTTTGGGGAGGTAGTCGTCCGCGCCGCCCTCGAGGCCCATGACGCGGTCGGCCTCTTCGCCGCGCGCGGTGACCATGATGATCGGCGTGTGCACGCGGGCGCGCAGCCGCTGGCAAACCTCGAAGCCGTCGATCTCGGGCAACATGAGGTCGAGCAGGACGACGTCCGGGTGCTCGCGCAGCACGGCGGCGATGCCGTCGCGCGCGTCGGTCGCGAGGGTGACGCGGACGTTGTGGGATTCCAGGTATCTCGCCGTGAGGCGCGCGAGCTTCTCGTCGTCCTCGATGAACACGATCGAGGTCGAGGTCCTCTCCACGGGCATCATCCGCGCAGACTACCACCCCCGCCTCAGGCGGAGTGCGCCGCTAACAGTTGCTTAACATGGGGCAAACGAGCGGGCGGGAGGGGGCGGCGCCTCGGGCTACATCCGCAAGCCGCTCGTCGACGCCCTCCGGCACGAAGCGGAGCTCATGATGCGCAGGCCCAAAGGAAAACCCCCGGGCGCCCGAAACGGCCTTGCTGCGCCGGGACGAACGGCGCTACTGCGCTGCCATGGACCCCGTGATCGCCGCGGCCGCACGCGCTCTCTCGGCCGGCGATCCGCTCGGCGCGCTCCAGCGCGTGGCGCTGCGCGAGGACCCGCCCGCCCTCGCCCTGCGGGGCATTGCGATGGCCCAGCTCGGCGAATACGACCGGGCGCGGAAGCTGCTCCGGTGCGCGGCGCGCGCGTTTGGTCCACGCGAGCGCCTCGGGCGGGCTCGTTGTCAGGTGGCCGAGGCGGAGATCGCCCTCGCCACGCGTGATCTGCGCTTTCCCGCGCACACGCTGGACGCGGCGGCGCGCTCGCTCGAGGCGCTGGGAGACCACGCGAACGCCCTGCTCGCGCGGCTCGTCGGCGTCCGGCGTCTGCTGCTCCAAGGCCAGCTCGACGAGGCGGAGGAGGCGCTCGCGCCCCTCGAGGCGAGCCACACGAACGCTCCCCTCGCCGCCCTCTGCGAGCTCACGCGCGCGGGGATCGCGCTCCGCCGCGTCCGCGTATCGGAGGCCGCGGCGGCGCTGGAGCGCTCCCACGCCGCCGCGCTCGCCGCAGGCATCCCCGCGCTGGTCGCGGAGGTCGAGCGGGCTCGCCGTGCCCTCTCGGCGCCGTGCGCGCGGCTCCTTCAGGGCGGGCACACACGCGCCGTGCGCCTCGACGAGGTGGAGGCCCTCTTCGCCTCCGGGGATCTCGTCGTGGATGCCTGCCGCCGCGTGGTCCGGAGCCCTCCTTGCGCCGTGACGCTGGCCGGCCGCCCCGTCCTCTTCGCCCTCCTCCGCGCGCTCGCCGAGGCGTTTCCCGCCGACGTTCCGCGCGGCGCGCTCATCGCGTGTGCCTTCGGGGCGCGCGCGGCGAACGCGTCGCACCGCGCCCGCCTGCGCGTCGAGGTGGGGCGCCTGCGCGCGGCGCTCCGCTCGCTCGTGCGCATTGACGCGACAGGGCGCGGGTATGCGCTCGTCCCGCTCGCCGCGGGCGCGGTCGTGGTGCTCGCGCCGCCCATCGACGGCCCGGCGGGGGCGATCCTCGCGCTGCTCGAAGGGGGCGAGCCCTGGTCCACGTCGGCGCTCGCATTCGCGCTCGGCGGAAGCCAGCGCACCGTGCAGCGCGCCCTCCGCGAACTCGAAGCCTCGGGCGCTGCGCGCTCCCTCGGGCGCGGGCGCTCCCAGCGGTGGGTCGCGCGTCCCCTGGGAGGATTCGCGACAACCTTGTTACTCCCGGGGCCGCTGCCCGCAGGGTAAAACCCTCTCGCGTGCCGGTCCGTGGGCCGGGCGCAAACCAGCGGAGGCCTTCATGCAAACGAGCAAGCGCGACCCCCAGGTGCAGCAAGCGGAGATCGTCCGCGAGTATGGTCCCTTCCCCGGCGTGGAGCGCGTCCACGGCGTGACGTTCGACGGCCAGCGCGTGTGGTTCGGGAGAGGCGAGGCGCTCGCTGCCTTCGACCCGGCGAGCGGCGAGATCGTCCGCGAGCTCGACGTCCCGGCGCCCGCCGGGACTGCGTTTGATGGCCGATACCTCTGGCAGATCGACGGCGACCGGATCCAGAAGGTCGACCCGGGATCGGGGCGCGTCGTGGGGACGATTCCCGCGCCCGCCGGCGGCGGCAGCTCCGGCCTGGCGTGGGCGGAGGGGACGCTTTGGGTCGGCGCGTATCGTGCCCGGAAGATCCACCAGATCGACGCTTCGACCGGCGCGCTGCTGCGGACCCTCGAATCCGATCGGTTCGTGACCGGCGTTGCCTGGGTCGACAACGAGCTCTGGCACGGCACCGACGAGGGCGAGCAGAGCGACATTCGCCGGATCGATCCGGAGAGCGGCGAGGTGGAGGCGCGCCTCCGGATGCCGGCGGGCGCCTCGGTGACGGGGCTCGAGGCGGATCGGGCCGAGCTCTTCTATTGCGGCGGCGGCGACAGCGGAAAGGTGCGCGCCGTGCGCCGGCCGAAGACCGCCGCGAAGCGGTGACAAACGAAAGGGGGGCTTTCAGAGGGTGTTCCAGAGCGTTGCGCCGGGGCGCTGCCCCGGGCCCCGCGGGGGCTGTTCGCCCCTCGACCCGAACCAGGGCCAGCCCTGGACCCTTCGGGAAGAACTGCGCAAAGCGCAGTTCTTCCACAGGCCGGTGGCAAGACCAGGGACAGCGTTGCCCGTGGAAAGGGCAGCGCGGCCGTCTCGGTTGGCAGGGGCGTCGTCGGTGTTCGATGAACTGCGCTCCGCGCAGCTCATCGACCCGGGGTCCAGCGCTTGCGCTGGTCCAGGTCCAGGGGTGGACAACCCCTGGTCGGGGCCCGGGGTGAAACCCCGGCGCAACGCTGTGGAACACCCTCTGAGACGCGTGCGTCCGCGTGGCCGAGGTTGCGGAGCCCGTGGCCGAGGTCGTGGACCCTGTGGACGGGGTCGTGGACCCCGTGGACGGAGTCGTGGACCCTGTGGACGGGGTCGCGGAGCCTGTGGCCGAGGTTGTGGACCCTGTGGACGAGGTCAGAGCGCGGCTTCGATCGCCTGCACGACCTCGGGCGACTCGGGCGTCACCCGCGGCGAGAAGCGCGCGAGGACCGCGCCGTCGCGGCCGACGAGGAACTTTTCGAAGTTCCAGGAGATGTCCGAGCCGCCGCCTGCCTTGCTGGCGATGAGCCACTGGTAGAGCGGGCTGCGCTCCGCGCCGTTCACGTCCTGCTTGGCGAGGAGCGGAAAGTCGACGCCGTAGGTCGCGGAGCAGAACTGCGCGATGTCCGTCGCCGAGCCCGGCTCCTGCCCGAGGAACTGGTTGCAAGGCGCGCCCACCACGAGAAACCCGCGGTCGTGGTAACGCTCGTAGAGCTTCACGAGCCCCTCGTACTGCGGCGTCAGGCCGCAGCGGCTGGCGACGTTGACGAAAAGCACGACCTTGCCCGCCACCTCTTCGAGCGGGAGCGGCGCGCCGTCGAGCCGCTGGAGCGAGAGCTCCTGCATGGAGCCGGGCCCGCCCTCGGGGGCCTTGCCGTACACCGCGCGATTCACGACGCCGACCAGTTTGTTGAGCATGCGGATCGCAATACCCGAGGACGGGCCGCGACGCCAGGGGCTCCCTGGCGCCGCGGCGGCGTCCGCCCTCGACGATGGCAACCCGAGCGCGCGGAGCCCCGAGCGCACCATTGGACGGGGACCGCGCTGAGATCAGGGCATACCGCCCCATCGCGCCCGCTCGCGCGGTATCACGGGCACCTCCTCAGAGTCCGTTCGGGACCACGGTGACGGTGCCGGATCCCCTGTTGGTCAGGATGAGATCGGCGTACCCGTCCGCGTCCATGTCCGCGGTGGCGATGGCGTTGAGGCCGGGCGAGGCGCCGGTCGAGACGACGGTGCCCGTGGTGAAGGCTCCGGTGCCGCTGCCGGTCATCGGGCGGACGCCGCCCGAGGAGGTGGTGACAAGGATGTAGGCGTCGAGCTTGCCGTCGCCGTTGAAGTCATTCGCCACGACGCCCAGCGCCGAATTGGCGACCGCGCTGCCCGAGGCGGTGGACCCGACGCCGCTCGCGAAGGTGCCGTCGCCGTTCCCCTTGAAGAAGAAGAGGAACCGGCCAGCCGCGCCGTTCGAGAGGATGTCGAGCACGCCGTCGCCGTTGGCGTCGCCGAAGGCGATGCCCGCCGTCTGGCCACTGGCAGAGTTGCCGTACGAGACGGGCGCGGCGAACGAGCCGTTGCCCTGGTTGATGAGGATCGACAGGCGCGCGACGGCGGGGCTCGTCACCACGATATCGGCGAAGCCATCGCTGTTCAGATCACGACAGGCGATGGTCGATTGCACGCCGCCCGTGCCCGGGATGGTGATGAAGGTGGGCGCGCCGAAGCTGCCCCCGCCGGTACCGAGGATCACGCTCACCTGGTTCAGGGTCACGCTGGTCGTGGCGATGTCGGCGACCCCATCGTGGTCGAAGTCCCCTGTGCAGAGGTGAACGGAGCCCGGGGTGCCGGTGGTGAAGGTCGTCGGCGCATCGAAGGTTCCGGGCGCGCTCGGGCCCAGGTTCCGGTAGACGCTGATGCTCCCGTTGCTGAGGGGCAGGTTGGTCTGGCCGTTGACGGTGACGGCGTCGAGCCACCCGTCGCCGTCCACGTCCACCGCCACGACCGCGTTGCTGGAGAGCGGGGCGCCCGTGTAGTTGACCTCCGCCTGAACGGTTGCGTCGCCGTTGCCGAGGTAAGCGGAGAATGAGCCGGAGGGGGTCACGATCGATCCGGAGTCGGCGTTGGCCACCAGGATGTCGAGCTTCCCGTCGCCATTCACATCGGCGACGGCCGGAGCCAGCGGGTTGTGGTTCGCGGAGACGCTGATCGGCGTGCCGGGGACCTGGCCGGAGGGCGCGGCCTGGCAGGTGCCGTTCGAGCAGATTTCGCCCGTCGCGCACGCGAGGTTGCATCCGTTGCAGTGATTGACGTCGCTCTGGGTGTTCACCTCGCAGCCGTCGGACGAGCTGCCGTTGCAGTCCGCGAGGGTGCCGGAGCAAGCCTCGCAGTGGGTCCCCTCGTAGGTGGGCGCGCATTCGCAGGTGTAGCTGCCCACGCCGTCGGTGCAGACGCCGCCGTTCTGGCACGGGCTCGCGGCGCACGCGTCGATGTTGGTCTCGCAGTTGGTGCCCGTGAAGTCGGGAGCGCACGCGCACGTGTAGCTATGGATGCCGTCGGTGCAGGCGCCGCCGTTCTGGCACGGGCTCGCGGCGCACTCGTCGATGTTGGTCTCGCAGTTGGCGCCGGTGAAGCCGGGCGCGCATTCGCACGTGTAGCTATGGATGCCGTCGGTGCAGGCGCCGCCGTTCTGGCACGGGCTCGCGGCGCATTCGTCGATGTTGGTCTCGCAGTTGGCGCCGGTGAAGCCGGGCGCGCATTCGCACGTGTAGCTATGGATGCCGTCGGTGCAGGTGCCACCGTTCTGACACGGGCTCGCGGCGCAGTCGTCGATGTTGGTACAGCTCACGCCGTCGCCCTCGTACCCCGCGTTGCAGGCGCAGGTGAAGGCGCCCGCGGTGTTGGTGCAGGAGGCGTTTTCGTCGCAGTTGTCGGTGCCGGCGGCGCATTCATCGACGTCGACGCAGGTGCCGCTCTGGCACGTGAGGCCGTCGCAGCAGGGCACCGTGGCGTCGCACGGCGCGTTCACGGACAGGCAACCCAGGCCGCCGCACGTCGGATCGAAGAGCGGCGAGCTCGGGTCGAGGCTGGTGACGTAGTCGCCGTTGTGGCCGCTGTGCGCGTTGATGCACGCCTGCTCGCTGACACGGATGATCGTGTAGGGATGCGTCGTCGAGCCGGTCTTGTGGCAGATCTGGACCTTCCCGTTGACATCGAAGTAGTTGCACTGCTCGGCGGTGAGCGCGTCATGGGCCTCGCCCACGGCCTCGCCGCCTTCCTGGCTGTCGGCCTCGGAGGGGTCGGCGCTGGCGCAGCCCACGAGGAGCAGGGCGGAGAGAGCCGGGACCGTCAGGTAGGAGAGAGAGCTTTTGAGATAACGCACGTCGAGTCCTCTGTTCTTGTGAAAGCGTAGGGTGCCGCGCGACGCCGACCCAGCGCCGACGGTGATGCGTCAGGTCGCCATTACAAGAACGATGCCACCGTGGAATACGGCCTCGGGTGACGTCGAGGCAGGCCCCGGCCCGTCTTTCGGCGTGCCGGCCTGGTATCGCGGACATCACGATACGGCGTGCGACGGACCTCGGACCCAGCCGCTGCTGCTGCCTGAGCGCCTCAGATGCGGAGAAGGAGCATCACCCTCCCGAGCCATCGCGGCTGCTCCGCCGAGAACGAATACGGCGTATCGGTCCGTCAGGGTGGGATTGATTGGGACGACGGGTCGGTGAACACATCACAACAAAGGAAGCGTCCACGCGTTTTCAGCGTGTCCCCGACAGAACCGCCTGACCTCTTCCCTTCACGAAATGCGCCGGCGCCGCATGGCAAGAAATCGCCTCGCGAGCCCGTGGATCCCCGAGCCAAACCCACGGTACGCTCGCGAGAATGCGCCTTCCCCTTCCCTGCCTCCTCACCTCGTCCCTCTTCCTTCTCCTCCTCGGCTGCGGGGAACCCGAGCCCGCGTCCCCCGCGCTCGGCTCTGCTCGCGCGGCCCTCGAAATCGTCGTCGGCCGCGAGATGGGCTTCGGCGATCCCCTCCCCGGCTACGCGGCCGAGGCCGACGGCACGGTGACCCCGATCGTCCCGCTCTCGACCGATCCACGCGGGCATGACCCCTGGGGCTCGGGCCCGCGCCCCCTGAGCGCCCCGTCGCCGAGAGGGAACGTGGCCCGCTCGAATGCGCTGGCGGCGTCGCGGACCGCGACTAGGGTGCTCATCGATGACGACGACGACGAAGCTCTCTTTGGTCTTGCTCGCGGCGACGACGCTCCTCGCGTGCTCGCGCGCGCCGAAGCCGAGCAGCCGTCACGATGCGGTCGCGCCCGTCGGTAGCGTATCGCCGGTCGCGAACGCGAGCGACAACCCGTTTGTGCACCCGATGGCTCCGACAACCGCGCGTATCGTCTACGAGAAGCACGATGGCTCGCTCAGGATGGTTTTCCACTTGAAGAACGGACGCGTTCGCGCAGAGACCACGGGCGGCATGTTCGCCGGCGACGATTACACCGTCAGCGACGGCGAGTCCGAGGTGCGTGTGTTCCCGAAGCAACGGAAGGTGATTCGCTTCCGCACCGCGGCGGCCCACCTGTTCGAAGAGTACCGCAAGCTCGGTCCCGAGGCGCAGGCGGCCGTCCGGCGGAGCATCGACCTCGTCCTTCCCGATCTCCCGTTTTACCAGGAGGGACCACTCGAGGCACTGGACGTGCGCGACATCCATGGCCTGAAGGCGAGCTGTTATCGCCGCACGTCGCAGATCCTCACGAGCGTGTCCGAGGAGTGCTTCTGGCGCGGGATCCGCGTGTGGCGGATGGGCAAAAACCCGATCGACGGCAGCGACCTCCGCGCCGGTGCGACCGACGTCGTGCTCGGCCCCGCGCTCGACGACGAGCTCTTCGTGATCCCTTCGGACTACGCGCAAGAGCTCGGCTCGACCGATGAGATCATGCACGGCGTTTATGCCTCGCTCCTCGAGCGCATGCAGAGTCCGCGGTTCTCGATCGCGCACCTCGATCGCTACGCGCAGACGCCTTGAACGCCGCGCTGTTGGTCCGTTCTGCGCCGCAACCTGCGAGTGATACCAATGTCTGGAGCTTCCCCCCTCGTCAATGGCTTGAGAATGGAGCGCATCCCCACGCGGGTGGTGCGCCTCGTGGGCGCTCCCGTCGACGAGACGCGGATCCGCGAGGTCGCGTTCGTGGGCACCGATCTGTGGGCTCAGATCGACGGCGCCGTCTACCGTCTCCGCGGAGAAGACTGCCGTCTCCAGATCTCGCTGCCGCCGGGGATTCGCATGAATCGCGCGGTGGAGCGCTGGGTCGAGTTCCGCCGAGCACGCGGGATGGGGGCGATCGACGACGCGGTGCCGAGCGACGTTCGCGTCGCGGGCGTATGGGTGTACGACGCTGCGCAAGAACGCTGGCACGCGGGTCCCTGGCCCGCGGCCATGCGCTGCTATGTCATCGATAGCGAGAGGTCCCGCGAGCCCGAAGACTGCGTCATCGACAACCCGGTCGATGGGGTGTCCTTCGACGCGTCGAGCTGGGGCGATCGTCACTTCATCCATGCCTGCGCGCCGGACGGGCAACGGATCGCGCTCGACGATGGGGTCCTCGACCTGGCGACGGGCTGGGTCGGTAGCTTCGGGCGGTTCGACGAAGCGTCGATACCCGAGGACCTCCCGATCATCGAGGCCCGCGGGATCGCCCTCGACGCCGCCGACTTCGGCGAAGCCGTCGCGTGCGACGACGAGGGCAAGATCTGGTGGGTCCGCAACATCGCTGCATTGGGGCTCGACCCCGTGTGGGAACGGGGGATCCGCGGAGCCCTGGGGCGGGGCTCGGACGTGATCGCGTGGGTGAGTCGCGGCTGCGAAGCCGCGGCGTTCTCTCCCGACGCCAAGCGCGTGGCGTTCATGAGCGGTGAGCGGGTCTGGATTGTCGACGCCACGAACCCCACGGGCCCGTCGACGTTCGTGTACACGATCGACACCGGCGTGAGGGTCGACGATCGCGTGGCGGTCGATCCTCGCGACGACGACGACGCGCCCTTCTGAGGCTCCGCGTCAAGCGTCGCCCCGGGCTGACTTGCCACCTCGGCCCCTCCACCGCGTCCTCCGAGGCCCTGGTCCTGCCCGGCCTCACGTCGCTCCTCGCGTCAAAGCGGCGACGGTTTCGGCGTGTCCCCGACAGAACCCATTGAAGGGTTCACACCACGAAACCCGAGAGCAAGGCCCCCGCGAGCGCCGCTCGGCAGGAAATCGCCTCACGCGCCCGTGGATTCCCAAGGCAAACCCACGGTACGCTCGCAAGAATGCGCTGTACCCTGCCCTGCCTCCTCACGTCGTCCCTCCTCTCTCTTGTCTCTCTCGTCCTCCTCGGCTGCGGTGCGTCCGAGCTCGCCTCGCCCGCGCTCGGCTCCGCGCGCGCGGCCCTCGAAACCATCATCGGCCCCGAGATCGGCCTCGGTGATCCCCTCCCCGGCTTCGCGGCCGAGGTGCAAGGCAGCCCCGCGGCGGCCTTCGGCGACGGCGTGTACTTCGCGGTCTGGCAGGACGGGCGTAATGGCCGGGACCGCGTCTTTGGCTCGCGCGTGATGCCGGGCGGCACCCTCGTCGACCCCTACGGCCTTCCCCTCGCCGACGGCCGCCATCCCGCCATCACCTACGACGGAACGAACTTCCTCCTCGTCTACGAGGGCAGCACCTCGGAGCCTTCCGGCGCCTCTCCTTCGAGCGTGCGCGTGATGCGCATCGACCCGGCCGGCACCGTGCTCGATCCCGGCGGGATCCTCGTGGCCGAGGGGGACCTGGGCCAGATCAACGTCGCCTCCCATGGCCAGGGCTCCCTCGTCGTCTGGGACAAGACCTGCCCCTTCGCGAGCTGTGAGGTCCGCGCCGCGCGTGTCGCCGGAGACGGCACCGTGCTCGATCCCGGCGGTTTTCTCGTGGCGCCCTCCGACGACGCCCCCGACCCCGCGCGCCCCGTCGTCGCCACGGACGGCACCGATTACCTCGTCGTCTGGAAGGACGGCGAGATCCGCGGGCGCCGTTATTCCGCGGCCGGCGCCCCGCTCGATCCCACCCACGTCGTCCTCGTCGCTACGCCTCAGGCCGACAATGCCGTGCTCGCCCACGACGGCGCCCAGTACGTGCTCGGGTGGGGCCATTCCACCGGCGCGTTCGCCGCGCGGATCTCGTCCGCGGGCGTGATGCTGGACCCGAGCCCGATTCCGGTGTCGGGCGTCGCGGGGTATCCCTCGGGCCTCGTCGCCTCCCACGACGGCGTGAACACGGTCTTCGCCTGGAATGACGACGAGCCGATGACCGACGCCGTCACGCTGCGCACGGCGCGCCTCTCGCCGGCCGGGCTCCCGCTGGGTCCCCCGGCGGGCGTGCCACTCGGCAACAACGTCTACGAGGTCGCCCTGGCCAGCAGCGGCGCGGGGGCGCTCGCCCTCTGGACCCAGCGGAGCCACAGCTCCGACGACGTCAACAGCGGGGACATCGTCGGCACGCGCCTCGATCCCGCGGGCGCCGCGCTCGACGATCCGCGCATCGTCCTTTCGCAGAGCTCGAATCAACAATTCCAGCCCGCGGTGGCCTTCGACGGCACGAACCACGTCGTCGTGTGGACCGACGACCGCGACTTCGAGCAAGGCATCCAATGGTACGACATCCACGCCGCGCGCTTGTCCCCGGACGGCACCCTGCTCGACCCCCAGAGCATTCCCGTCTTCGCCGGCGCAAACATCCAGGTCGAGCCCCGCGCGTTCTTCGACGGCCAGAATACCCTCGTCGTGTGGGGGACCGATTCGGCGTTTCCTGCCTACGAATACCCGCTCGCGGCCCGCGCGGCGCGCTTGAGCCCGGACGGCGTCCTCCTCGATCCCACGCCGTTTTCGCTCCCGGCCTCCCACGACGCGGCCACGGACGGCGCGGGGCTGATGTTCGTGGGCGCGAGCGAGGCGGGTAGCCTCCACGCCTTCCGCGTGGGCCAGGACGGCGTCGTCTCTCCGTTGATCGACCTGTCCGCGGCGCCCGCCTCATGGGTCGGCTCCGCGCCGACCCTCTCGTTCGACGGGACGAACTTCCTCGTGACCTGGGCCTCCAGCACCGGCATTCGCGCCGGCCGCCTGACCCCCGCGGGCGAGCCGCTCGATCCGGGCGGCTTCCTGGTCGCCCCGTCCGCGTCGCCCACGCCGGCGGTCTTCCCCGACGTGGCCTTTCAAGGGACCCACCACGTCGTCGTGTGGCAGGAGCGCAAGCCGCAGGAGGAGGAGCGGCGCGTGGATCTCCGCGCCGCGCGCGTGACGTCCGACGGAACGGTCCTCGACCAGCCCGGGCTCCTGCTCGCCGAGGATGTCCCGTACGGCGCTTGCGACGACGTCGCGTTTTACCACGGCTACGTCCAGGGGACGTGCCCCGCCCTCGTCGCGGTGGGGCCCCGCGTGCTCGTCGCCTTCCGGGTCCTCACGGCGCCCGCGGACCCGGCCGCCGTCGACCTCGTGGCGAGGACGATCGAAGCCGACGGCACGGTGACTGCGAAAGTCCCGCTCTCGGCCGAACCGACGTGGGTCGAGGGCGCGCCCGTGATGGCGGCGGAGAATGCGAACAAGGCCCTCGTGGCGTACGCGCGGTTCGTTCCGGGAGAGCCGTTCGGCGCGAATCGTGTCTTCGGGCGATTCGTGGAGCTGGACGGCGGAGGCGGGAGCGGAGGCGGAAGCGGGGGCGGGAGCGGGAGCGGAAGCGGGAGCGGAGGCGGGAGCGGGAGCGGAAGCGGGAGCGGCAAGCGAAATCTGTTTGGGTAGTGATTTGGAAGGTCGAGGGAGAGCTAATAGCTTGATATTATGCTTGATTTTTCTCGGCGATCCCCGGGGTAGCGGGGCCCTTTCGGGGCACTTTTGACGCATGGCACAAGCGCGCCGTAACCGTCGAGTCATGCTCGGCGCGGTGTTGCTCGACGGTGCAGCCATCGCGACGCGCAACGGCCCACGGCGCAGCCCTCGCGCGGGGCGGTCTCGACGCTCGGCGCGGTCGTGCCAGACGGCGCAACCTCTCCGATGCGTGCGACGACGCGAAGCCCCTCGAGGCGGTCTCGACGCTCGGCGGGGTCGTGTTCGACGGCGCAGCCCTCGCGAGGCGCAACGGCCCACGGCGCAGCCCTCGAGGCGCTCTACCCTCGGCCCGGTTGTGCCGCCCGCGTGTATTAGGCAGCTTGTTGCTGCATTAGTGCTTGCCTAGCTAACGTGCCAATAGCCTGCGGAGGGAGGCGACATCGGGTTCATTGGCTACTTGAGTGGCGTTGAATAGGCGCGCCGCATATTAGCGCATGAAGCACCACAGGGAATTGCCTCCGCCGCAGACGTAGGTGCCGTCCGGGTTCCGCTGCCAGCCGTCATATGCGTCGCCACACACGTAGGTACCATTCGGGTTTCGCTGCCAGCCATCATAAGCGCCACCGCAGACGTAGGTGCCGTCCGGGTTCCGCTGCCAGCCGGTATACGCACCACCGCAGACGTAGGTGCCGTCCGGGTTCCGCTGCCAGCCGGTATACGCACCACCGCAGACGTAGGTGCCGTCCGGGTTCCGCTGCCAGCCGGTATACGCACCACCGCAGACATAGGTGCCATCGGGGTTCTGCTGCCAGCCGGTATACGCACCACCGCAGACATAGGTGCCATTGGGGTTCTGCTGCCAGCCGGTATACGCGCCACCGCAGACGTAGATGCCATTGGAGTTCTGCTGCCAGCCGGTATAGGCGTTTCCACAAACGTAGGAGCCATCAGAGTTTCGTTGATAACCTGCATAGGCTCCGCCACAAACGTACCTACCGTCAGGGTTTTGCTGATACCCCGTGTAGGCTCCACCGCACACGTATGTGCCATCGGGGTTTCTTTGATAGCTAGAGTATCCCGTAGTAATCGGTCGCTTGGTCATTCGGTCCCTCTTCCTTGTCTCTTAGTCCTATGACGCTACAGGTCCGCGTCTACTTTCGATGGGTTCGATTCTGAGTACGAGCGTATCCGTTACTCCGTCGGTGCCTCGGGCGGGGCTTGACAACAGAACACACGCGGATCAACCGCTTTCACTTCTCCGATCAATTCCCCGCCGATCGGCTCGCATATTCCGGGCGTGTTCTTTACCCACTTTGCCTCCATCGAGCCCAGCGGATACGGAACCCCGCCGAAGTCGATGCACAAGTTAGGCGATGCGGGAACCTCCTTAAACAACGGCATAGGAACCCCCGCGCAAGCGGGATCCTGGTAGGCCGAAAAAGAGACCGCGCATTCTGCGCCGACAGGCTCGCCGCACTGGCAAGGCGTACACTCGACGCTCCCCTTGGTGCCCGAGTAGAAGGTAAACCGATCGGGGAAAGCGTCGGGGCATTTCGGCGGGTTGGTTTCATCGACGGGCAATGTGTACTGCACGCATTGACGAAAACCAGGGGGCGGGGGTTCCGAGGTAGGCAAGCATAGATCGCCCGTATTCTCGCATGCTCCCGCCGCGGTCCCTTGGCATGCTTTCGCGTACGTGCCCCAGTAGATGCCGTTCGCGAATGATGAGGGGGAAGCCCTGAAACCGGGCGCCTTCGGAATCGGATCGCCTACGGGCTCGCACGGCGCTACCGTCGCGGGGTTTAGCTTTATGGAGGAGAAACTCCCCTTGGGAAGGACCGAAGGGGATACGCATGAGCCGTCCCATCCGCTCGGTCCGGCATACGCGTTCCCGGTGCCACCTTGACAGAAGCTCGCCGAGTGAACCTCGAGCGATTCAGGCATCACGCATTCCGCGGGCCCACAAGCGCACTCAGAGCACTCCCACGATACGACGAGATCACCGTATCCGGTATAGAAATCGCTGCTTGCGCGCTCGGGGCATTCCGGGTCGTCGTATTCTTCACCCATCCATACAAGAACGGCCCTTTCGCGAAAGTCGGACGTTCCCATCGGTACGCACTCGCCGCCCGCAGCTTTGCAAGACATGGGCTCGACAGAGTTTCCTCCATCCGGGGGAAAGCAATCGCCGTTGATATCAGCGTCCGGGTTTGCGTCGGGTAGGCAGTAGAAAAGCGAATACACCGGATCCGTCGAGCATCCATTCGCGCCGAGCGTTGCGCCTATGCCTAGCCCTGCGATAATGACTGAAACGAGAACGCCTGTCCTTTGTTGACCCGTGAGCATGACGATCGCCTTTCTAGCGCCCAAACATCAGTAACGCGGAAACGGAGAAGAGAAACCTTTGTGTTTGCCAGACGGAAATGGGAGCGCCTCCCGAGGGGACGATACCAACGATCAAGTCCTGCGTTAGTGCAGTTGCGTCTACGAACACGCGCGCAGATAGCCTATCCTTGATCGCGTACGTCGCTCCGATACCTAACCCGAGCGCCGGGATTATCTTAGTATTTGTCCTCAAATGATAGAGGTCGTTCTGTTTCATCCGTTGCTCGAAAACTATCGCGCCGCCAAAAGCGCAGCCGTCAAGCCATTGCCATTGCACGCACGGTCCCACGGTAGCAGAAGCCGAAAAGATATCGATCGGGCGTTTTTCGACGTCGCCCATGGACCACGCGCCTTTCGCAATACCTACGGCGGACCAGCCTTGAAGTCGATACTCCCCCGTAATGGACACCCCGAGCGATGGAGAGGGGGCCGCGCCGATAACCAACACCGGACCGATTCCCCCGGCAAAGCGCGATCGGGGCGTGTCGTCTTTTTTGATTGCGGGCTCCGGTGTCCGAAGCGCATACACGGGAAACTCGTCTCGGATGATTACGCGTTCGGGCGGCGCTCTCACGATGGTTTCGCGTTCCTCGCCCGGAAGGGGCGGGAACTCGAATTCCATGAGCGCGCCCTTCCCAGGAACGCAGTCAGCTACCTGTTTTATATCGTCGCGACCGGGCAAGCTGGCAACGATATCAGTTTTCCCGGGCGGAATGAATGTCCAGAATGCGCCATCACTGCGGAGCGGTTTGCGGCTTCCGATCGAGACCGTTGCGTCAACATAATTCAATGTGACTTCGAGTCTACATAGGCGTTTGCGAACCCGCTCGTATGCATCAAAGAACTGCCGCCTTTCGGCCGTGGATATTCCGGCCGCGTCGTCTACGGCATCAACGAGTAGACGTGCAATTTTGATATCGAGCGACGGGCTCTGTTGAAACATCGAAAGGACAAGCCCGACACGCCCCGATAAGCGAGCGTCGAATTTGATATCCAGCGCGTCCAAGTAGGCTATGACCGCATCATTCAATCGTCCCGCATCGAGTGCTCGATCCCCGGATGCGACAAGCGCATTAAATCGCGCTTCGTCTTCCGGGGTTACTTTGCCGAACCGTTCGACCTTCCCGCCTTTCGACTCTTCGGGCTGCGGCGGCGCAGGCGTATTCGGTTCGGCCGCTGTAACGGGGGCCGAAAGCGAAAGCAGGGCTAGAGCGATGAGGGCGAGGGGGCGAGACACGGGCGAGCACCGTACAGGAACGGACGAACGGAGGGAAGGGGGAGCGGTAGGTTCGGACGAACCTTTCGCCATGCGCTCCGAGAACTGCGCGTTCGTCGCGGTACGCGTCGCGAGGGCTGCGCCTCGAGCGTGACTGCGTCGAGCGTCGAGAGCGTCTCGAGGGCTGCGCCTCAGCACGACCGTGCCGAGCATCGCGAGCGCCTCGAGGGCTGCGCCGTTCGTCGTGGCACGGATCGTGAGGGCTGCGCCGTCGAGCACGACCGCGCCGAGCACCCATGGCGAGACCTCGGGTAAAGCGATGGAGCGATCGGGCAATGGAGCGCGAACGTTTCGCCGCTTTCACACACGGGCGAGAAGAAGACGAAGTCGCAGCAAACGAAGGACACGAGGACACTTCGCGCGGCATGTCCTCCGCGCGGAGGACACTCGATCACACGTAGGCATAACCGAGGGAAGAGCGACGGAGGAGACACCTCTCGAGCGAGGGCTGCGCCGTTCGTCGTGGCACGGATCGCGAGGGCTGCGCCTCAAGCACGACCGCGCCACGCATCGAGAACGCCTCGAGGGCTGCGCCTCGAGCACGACCGCGCCGAGCGTCGAGAGCAGAAGCGCCGTGACTCTCACGTGATCATGGACGAGCGACGTCGATCGCCATGCCGAGCATCGCGCCGATTAGCTACTTATTACTGTAATAACCGGGCTCCGAGGTTATCGTAATAAGCTGCGATATCCGCGCGTCGCGAGCGCCCCGAGGGCTGCGACGTCGAGCACGCGCGCCGAGCGTGCGAATTTCGCGCGATCGTGACCACCCGTTTCGCGGCATCGTGACCACCTGTTTCGCGGCATCGTGACCACCTGTTTCGCCATCGTGACCACCTGTTTCGCCATCGTGACCACCTGTTTCGCCAT
>NZ_JARZHI010000093.1:0-34756 GCF_029946465.1 Polyangium sorediatum | reverse complement strand
CAGGCGGCACGGGCGCAGGCGGCACGGGCGCGGGCGGCACGGGCGCGGGCGGCACGGGCGCAGGCGGCACGGGCGCGGGCGGCACGGGCGCGGGCGGTGGGGGCAGTTGTCCGGCATTCGAACCCAGCGCGGATTGTGATCCGCTCGGCCATTACAAAGTCGTCGAGACGGGGCCGCCGGATTCGTGGCTTCCTGACGGGGAAGTGGGTCCGTTCGAGATCGTCGTCACGGACGATTGCGGGACGCCGAAGGCCGAAGGCTACAAATCGACGTTCCTCCCAGCCACCTGCACACTCCGAGGTGAGAAGGAGATCTCCGAAAACTGTTACGAGATCGAGGGTCACTACTTTTGCACGTATGTCGATCGAGCTTTCGAGTTGAGCTTCGCCTCGGTGCCCGCGACGGGGACCGTGACGCTCTCGTGCACGGGCGAATGCCACTTCAAGGCAACGGCACCTGCCGAGGCCGTCAAGCAGCCCTGACCCCACGTCACCGGGAAGGCCCGCGTCACGCCCCCGCGCGGGATACGAATGGCCGGAGCACGGACGCCGCGTCCACCGACACACGCCCCGCGCCGAGCACCTCGTCGAGCGCCGGATCTCCCACGAGCGCCGCCTCCACGCGGAGCAACGCCGGCAAATACACGACCTCGCGCCCGAGCCCACCCGCGCGATACACCCGCGCCGTGATCCGAAGCGCGTCCGGCAAACTCGCCCCGTGCGAGAGCAGGAGCCGCGCCGTCTCCACGAAATCGGCGCCCGCTTCGAGCTTGCGGGCCGCCACGTGCCGGAACGCGAGCTCATACCGCCGCCCGCCCACGAGCGCTCCCGCGCGCCGTTCGAGCAAGAGCGCGCGCCCCTCCTGATCATCCGCGCCGTTTTGCGTCCCGATCACGAAGATCCCGAGCGACATCTCCGCCGCCCGGCACCGCGGCATGACGTGCCCCTCGATCTCGTGGAGCACCGTCCGCTCCACGTCGGCCCGCGTCATGGGCCGCCCCGCCGCGACCTGCACGACCCCCTCGCCCGTCGCCGCGAGCGACGACAAATCCCGCACCACGACCACCCGAAACGGCAGCCGCCGCGCCCCGATCTCCGCGCGCATCCGCACGAGCAGCGATCCTTCCGCCGCCTCGTCGTCGCTGCAAATCGGCGCCTCCTCCTCGGACGCGCGCGGCGGCGGCTCCGAAAGCCATCGCCGCGCGAGGTCGTCCGCCGCGTCGTCATGAGAATCGCGCCGGCCAAACCTTTTCCGCGCCGCGGCCCAGAGCCCCTTCGTCCCGACGGCCGAGCAGACCAAGGCCTCCGCCGCGATCTCCCGGGCCCGCCCCGCGTACACCAAGCCGAGCGGCCCCTCGTTCTCCAGGAACGCCGCGAGCTCCCCGAGCGCGCGCACGAGGCCCTCGTGATCGGGCGCCGGATCGTACGAGAACCGCGGCAGCTCGTGATCACCCCGCGCCCACGCGCGGCCGAGCCGGTCGAGCTCCGCCCGCAGGTTCGTCGGCGTCGTGCACAGGATCATGCGCACGCGCGAGGCCGCCTGCACGAGCGCGCTCCCCGCGTCCGAGATCCAAGGCAACGAAGGAGGGGTAGGCGCGCGCGACACAGCCCCTACAGCAGGTTCGCCGCGAGCTCCGCGAGCTCGCTGCGCTCGCCCTTCGCCAGCACGACGTGCCCGGCGATCTGCTCTTGCTTGAACCTGTCCGCCACCACGCTGAGCCCGTTCGACGCGTGATCCACGTACGGGTTGTCGATCTGGTGCGGATCCCCCGTCAGGATGATCTTCGTCCCTTCGCCCGCGCGCGTGATGATCGTCTTCACCTCGTGCGGCGTGAGGTTCTGCGCCTCGTCCACGATGAGGTATTGATGCGGCAAGCTCCGGCCGCGGATGTACGTGAGCGGCTCGACCTGCACGATCCCGCTCTCCAGGAGCTGCACGAACCCGCGCCCGTCCACATTCTTGCCGCGCGAGGCGCCGCTCGTGAACAGGAACTCGAGGTTGTCGAAGATCGGCTGCATCCAGGGGTTCAGCTTCTCGTCGACGTCGCCCGGCAAGAACCCGAGGTCCCGGCCGAGCGGCATCACCGGGCGGCTCACGAGCATCCGCGAGTAAACCCCGTCCTCCACCGTCCGCTTGAGCCCCGCCGCGAGCGCCAGGAGCGTCTTGCCCGTGCCCGCCTTGCCGATCAGCGTCACCAGCCGGATCGTGTCGTCGAGCAAGAGATCCAGCGCATACGCCTGCTCCTTGTTGCGCGGCCGCACGCCCATCACCCCGTCGCGCGGCGTGCGCAACGCCACGACCTGCCCCTTCGACGCGTCGTACCGCCCGAGCGCCGTGTGCGTCGCGCTCGCCTCGTCGCGCAGGAGCACACCCACGTTCGGGTAGAGCGCCGAGGGGTGGGGGGCCGCGACGAACCCGTTCTGGAAAAACAGGTCCACGTCGGTCCCTGGCACCTCGACCTCGAGCACCGACAGCTCGTTCTCCGTATCGGGCGCGCTCTGGCTCTCGTACGTCTCCGATGTCACCCCCAGCGCGTCCGCTCGGATGCGCAGGTTCGTGTCCATCGTGACGAAGATCGTCGGCTTGCCCTTGTCCTTGTCGCGGACGTCGATCGCCACCTGCAGGATCGCGAGGTCCTGCGACTTCGAATCGAGCCCCACGAGCGCATTCGGCCGCCGCTCCGGGATCGCGATGCGGAGCGAGCCCCCGCGCTCGAGCGGCACGCCCACGGAGAGCGCGCCCGCAGCGCTACGCAGGCCGTCGAGCAGCCGCGCGATCGTGCGCGCGTTGCGACCCCGCTCGCTGCCTTCCCGCTTGAACTGATCGATCTCCTCGATCGCGTAGATCGGGATGATCAGGTCGTTGTCCTCGAACTTGAAGATCGCGTGTGGATCGTGGAGGAGGACGTTGGCGTCGAGGACGTAGTTTTTCCTCATGGCTGAGCTTCTTCGGCCCGTTGCAACTGGGGTTTGGGGCGTAGTTCGGCTTGTCCGAGCGCAGCCCCAATCGTTGTTGAGGTTTGGGGCGTAGCTCGGCTCGTCCGAGCGCAGCCCCAATCGTTGTTGAGGTCTGGGGCGTAGATCGGCTTGTCCGAGCGCAGCCCCAATCGTTGTCAGGAATGACGGCCAAGCGGCGTAGCCCCCGTCGGGGAAGTGCGCAAGGCTATACCAATCGCACGTACCGCCCGTGGCGAATGAGCGGCTCGCCGTCCAGGTCGACGTCCGTGTCGGCCGCCGCGAACGAGAGCTGACCGTGCGACGTCCAGAGCGCGCCCGTCCGCGCCGCGAAGTTCTCCCCGAGCGCGAGGTGCACGCCCGGCATGTTCTCGTCGTGGATGAGCTCGCCGAGCGGCGCCGCGATCCCGATGTTCGCCCCCAAAGAGAGCAGCCCCACCCGATCGTGGCCCATCGCTTCGCCGATGAACTTCTCGATGTACGCTTTCACCGCGGCGTCCCGGCATTCCACGCGTTGCACCCGCCCGCCGTCGAAGGTGAGCCGGATCGGCCGGCTCGACAGCGAGCCGAGCCGCGAGCCGTAGCCGCCGCCCATCGACGCGTCGACCACGTACGTGCCCGTCACCTGCGCGGGCGACGTCACGAGCGCGCCGTACGGCACGTTGAGCCACTGGCCCGAGCGGATCGTGCTGCCGTTCGCGAACCAGCGCAGGTTCGGCGCCATCTCCACTTCGAGCGACGTCCCCACCTGCGAGCGCACCTGGATCCTCGAATGCGGCTTCACCGCGTCGCGCAGCGCCCCGATGAGGTCGAAGACCCGCGTCGAGCTCGCCAGCATGCTGTTCACGAACGCGCGCCGGCTCGTCCCCACGATGTGCACGTGCCGCGCGCGGTTCGCCGTGGCCATCGTGACGAACGAATGCCGCGCGTCGTACTCCCCCTCCTCGTACGTCGCGGCAAACAACGTCACGTCCGCGCCCGGCAGCGCCGCGAGCACCTCCTGCGGACAACGCCCCCACGGACGCGGCGCCACCGCCTCCGCGTCGATCCGGTCCACGCGGGCCCGCCGCTCCAGCGCCACCTGCTCGAACGCGCGCGCCACGGCCTCGTTCTGCCGGTCGTGCACGATGAGCAGCCGCTCGTTCATCTCCAGCGCGACGAGCTCGTCGAGCACCCGCGCCGCCGGCGTCACGAGCCCAGGATCCACCGTCGGCCGCGCCGAGAGGAGCGAGGGGCCGCGCGGCGCCGCCGGCGGCCGCGACGTCGAGTGCGCCAGCGACGAGGGCGGCGGCGACGTGGGCGGCGGCGGGATCGTGGAGATCGCCCGCGGCGGCACCTGGGGCGACGACGCCGGGAGCGGCGTGCGGCGCGGCTGCGTCGACGGGGCCCACGAGCGGGGCGCGGTCGAGGGCGGCGGCGGCGTCGCCACACGGGAAAACCCCGCGGGCGAAGGCGGCAGCGGCGTCGATCGCCCGAGCCCCGACGCCGGCGGCACGGAGGCCGGGCCCGCCGGACGTGCGGCCGGCGGAGGCGGCGTCGGCGTCGGCCCGCGCTGCGGGGGCGGCGAGAAAAACCGCTTGCCGCTCGCTGTCGACGCGGGTTTGTCGTCCGGGTTCGTCGCCGGGGCCGTGGGCTCCCGCGCGGCTTTGGGCTCGCCGTTCGGAGGAAGCTCGGAAAACGCTCGCCGCGACGACCCGCGCCCCGGCGAAGGAGGCGTCGGTCCCGTTGCGCCGGGCGGACCCTTCATGGTCGTCACCCTCGAAAGTTAACCAATTTTTCGCGACGTGTCAGGGCCTGTGTCGGTCCGCTGACGCTTTCAATGCCATGGCACAAAACCGCCGCTCCAACGCGTAGCCGGGTTCACGCCCGCGCGCGGGGATCACAGATCGATCCGGTAATCTTTGATCTTGTAGAGCAGCGCGCGGTGGCTGATCTCGAGCACCTCGGCGGCGCGCGTGCGGTTGCCTTTTGTCTTCTGCAGCGCGCGGCGGATCAGGATCTCCTCGATGACGCGCGCGGTCTTCTTGATCGAGAGCTCCCCGCTCGTCAGGTGGAGCTGGATCGGATCCCGCGCCTCGCGGATGCGCTCGGGCAAGTCGTCGGCCTCGATGCTGTCCTTCTCGGCGAGCACCATGGCCCGCTCGATGGTGTTTTCGAGCTCGCGCACGTTGCCGGGCCAGGCGTACTCGAGGAGCAGGCGCCGCGCCTCGGGCGAGAGCGCGCGGATGTTCGTCCCGAAGCGCGCGTTGTTGCGGTTCATGAAATGCTCGACGAGCAGCGGCACGTCCTCGCGCCGCTCCCGGAGCGGCGGGATCCCGATCGGCAGGACGTTGATCCGATAAAAGAGATCCTCCCGGAACCGGCCGGCCTGCGTCTCGGCGTGCAGGTCGCGGTGCGTCGCGGCGATGATCCGCACGTCGACCTTGATGTCCTTCGAGTCGCCGAGCTTCCGGATCGTCTCCTCCTGCAGCACGCGGAGCAGCTTCACCTGGAGCGAGAGCGGCAGCTCGCCGATCTCGTCGAGCAGGAGCGTGCCGTGGTTCGCCTGTTCGAAGAGCCCCACGCGGTCGGTGGTCGCGTCCGTGAAGGCGCCGCGCCGGTAACCGAAGAGCTCACTCTCGAGCAGGCTCTCGGGGATCGCCCCGCAGTTCACCGCGACGAACGGCCCGCCGCGCCGCGAGCTGCGCCGGTGCAGGGCCCGCGCCACGAGCTCCTTGCCCACGCCGCTCTCGCCCATCACGAGCACCGTGGTCTTGTAGTCGGCGATCTTGGAGATCGTCTTGAAGATCGCCTGCATGCTCCCGCTCTTCGCGAGGATCTCCTCGAACGTGCTCTCGCGCAGGATCTCCTGCTTGAGCGCGCGGTTTTCCCGGCGCAGCGCCTCCCGCTCCTCGGCCTTGCGCAGCGTGAGCAAGAGCTCCTCGGCCTTGAACGGCTTCTGGATGTAGTCGTACGCGCCTGCCTTCATCGCCTCGAGGGCGAGGTCGACGTTGCCGTACGCGCTCATCACGATGACCGTCGCCGGATCACCCTTCGCCTTCAACGTCGCGAGCAGATCGAGCCCGCCGAGCCGGGGCATCCGCACGTCCGTGAGGATGAAGTCCGGGCCAAAAGATTCGAGGAGCGCGAGCGCCTCCTCGACCCCAGGCGCCACCTCCACCTCGTAGCCGTCGCGCTTCAGAAAGGAGCGAACGACGACCCGCAAGTTCTCTTCATCGTCGACGACCAGGACTCGACGCATGGATCCTCGCAAACTTTTCTACACGGATCGAAGCTACCCTGCAACGGTTGCACTGGGGGCACGATTGACAGGGGCTTCCACGAGCCGTATCCCCCGGGTCGCACGTAAGCCATCGTTTGGGGGCCGAGGATCCTTTCATGAGCGTGATCGATCGACTGGGAAAGAAGCTCTCGTCCTCCAGCGCCGTGATGCGCCTCATCAGCAACGACCGCGTGATGCAGGTGGCGACGGGCCTCATGGACGCGCGAGGCCGGCTCGAAGCGGCCGCCGAGCGCGCCTCCGAGGCCTGGAGCATCCTCCTCAACGGCCACGCGCTGCCCACGATCGACCCGGCCCTCGACGGCGGCGACGACGTCGTCTCCGCAGCCGCGAAGCGCCCCGCGCCCGCACCGAAGCCCGCCGCAGCGGAGGCGAACGGCGCCCCGACGAACGGCGCCGCCGCGCATGCCCCGACGAACGGCGCCGCGACGAACGGCGCCGCCGCGCACGCCGCGACGAACGGCGAAGCCGCGAGCCCCGAGGCGCCGAAGCCGGCGGGCCCCGGGAGCGCGGCGGAGGAAAAACTCGCCCAGCAGATGGCGTCGCGCACGTCGCTCTCGCGCATCGGCGGCCGGGACGTCTTCGAGAAGTGTTACAAGTTCATGACCGCGGACAACGCCCGCGCCATGGGCGTCTACCCGTTCTTCCGCCCGCTCGACTTCAACAACGGGCCGGAAGCGCAGCTCGAAGGCCGCAACGTCATCATGCTCGGCTCGAACAACTACCTCGGGCTGACCACGCACCCGAAGGTCCGCGAAGCCGCGAAGCAGGCGATCGACAAGTACGGCACGAGCATGACCGGCTCGCGCCTGGTGAACGGCTCGATGCGCCTGCACAACGAGCTCGAAGAGAAGCTCGCGGCCTACCACGGCAAGGAAGCCGGGCTCGTGTTCACCACGGGCTACCAGGTCAACATCGCCACGATCAGCTCGCTCCTCGCCAACAAGAAGAGCGTCGCCGTCATCGACAAGGACGACCACGCCTCCATCTACGACGGCGTCCGCCTCGGCCAGGCCGCCGGCGCGCGCATGGTGCGCTACCGGCACAACGACCCCGAGGCGCTCGACCAGGCCCTCTCCGAGCTCGACACGAGCGAAGGCGCGCTCGTCATCACGGACGGCGTCTTCAGCGCGCAGGGCGAAATCGCGAACCTGCCGGGCATCGTCTCGGTCGTGAAGAAGCACAAGGCGCGGCTCCTCGTCGACGACGCGCACGCGCTCGGCGTGATCGGGCCCGGCGGCCGCGGCACGGCCGCCCATTTCGGCGTCGCGGACCAGGTCGACCTCATCGGCGGGACGTTCTCGAAATCGCTCGCCTCGATCGGCGGCTGGCTCGTCGGCGAACGCAAGGTGCTCGATTACATTCAGCACTTTGCTTATAGTTTCCTCTTCGCCGCGAGCGCCGCGCCCCCGAGCGTGGCCGCCGCGATGGCCGCGCTCGAGGTGATGCAGGCGGAGCCCGAGCGGCAGGACAAGCTGCGCGAGAACTTCACGTACATGCGGAACGAGCTGCGCCGCCTCGGCTTCGAACTCGGCAAGACCGAGACCGCCGTGATCCCGATTTACATCCGCGACGACCTGCGCACCGTGATGATGTGGAAGACGCTGCTCGACGAGCACTCGATCTACGTGAACCCATTCATCACGCCCGGCGTCCCCCCGAAGCAGCAAGTCCTGCGCACGAGCTACATGGCGACGCACGAGCGCCATCACCTCGATCGCGCCCTCGAAGCCTTTGAAAAAGTAGGGAAGAAGTTCGGCGTCATTTCATGACGCCACGTTTCCCCGAAGCGCGTCCGCCGTCTCCCGTGGACGCTCCCGCAGCTCCCTCCACGTGAACGTATGCACACCGGGCCGCGTGGCCCGGCGTTCACAGCTCCTCGCGAAGCCGCGCCCCAAGCACCGTAAGACGGTGGCACGGTGCGTGTTACGCACCCCCGTGGTACGAATAAGCAGGCGCCCGCGCGCTCGTTGCGGCGCGTCCGGTCGCTGGAGGGTTGTCATGTTCTTGCGTCCATCCTTCGCCAAGCTCCTCGCCCCGAGCGCCTTCTTCCTCCTCCTCGCCGTGAGCGGCACCGGCTGCGGCGGTTGCTCCGACGCCGACGCCACCGTCGTGTGCGACGCGCGCGGGGAAAACTGCATGATCTGCGATGGCTACGGCTGTCAGCCCGCCGAGCCGGGCATAGGCCAGGGCGGCGGCGGCGGCCAAGGAGGCCAGGGCGGCCAGGGCGGCGGCGAGCCCGGGTGTGACCCGAACGTGACCACCTGCGCCTGCGACGCCGACAGCGATTGCCCCTCCGGCACGCTCTGCCTGGACGGTCTCTGCCTCGTCGGCTGCAACCACAGCTACGAATGCGGCCCCGGCAAGGTCTGCGCGAACGGCCAGTGCGAGGTCGGCTGCGACGACAAGAGCCCGTGCGAAACCGGATACATCTGCGACAAGGGCATCTGCGTCGCCGACCCCGTGACCGCCTGCGGCCCGCAGAAGCCCTGCCCGAGCGGCGAGGCCTGCATCGACGGCATCTGCGAGCCCGGCTGCACGACGCACGCGGATTGCCCGGCCGGCGAGATCTGCGACAGCACGGCCGGCGGCTGCATCCCCGATCCCTCCCCCATCCCCGGCTGCGGCCCCGGCAAGGAGCCCTGCCCCGGCGCGGCCCAGTGCGGCGCGGACGGCTACTGCCATTACCCCTGCGCCAACCTCAACGCCTGCAAGCTCATCGACAACCGCTTCGTCGCTTGTGATCAGGGCATCTGCAAGACGAACGAAGAGGTCAACCCCGAGTGCGACCTCAATACCCCCTGCCCGGCCGGCAAGGATTGTATCTCGAACGAATGCCTCTGACCGTCGATTGACGGAGAGGCCCCCAAACGACGCGGGGAGCGCGCCGGCTCTCGCCGACCGCTCCCCGCGTTCGTTTCGAAACCTCAGGTCGAGCTAACGACGCCTCCTGCGCATCACGAGCCCCCCGAGGGCCACGAGCGCGACGAGCGCCGCAGGGCTGCTCTCGCCGCCGCGATCGACCGCGCACGAAAAGCCGTAGCCCGTGAGGATGGTGCCCTCCGACGATGGCACGTCGTCGGCCTTGTCATTCGGGTCCCTCTCGTCCGGATCCACGACGCCGTCCTTGTCCGTGTCCTCGTCGCCGTCGCTCACGCCGCCGCCGTCCGTGTCCGCGTTCAGCGGATCCGTCGTCGTCGCGCCGCCGTCGCCGTCGGGCGTGCAATGGCCGGCGCCTGCATTCGTCCCCGCCGCCGAGCAATCCTTGCCGAGCTCCGTCCCGTCGAAGAGGCCGTCCCCGTCGCTGTCCGGATCCAAGGCATTGATGAGCCCATCCCCATCGGTATCGAGGCCGGGGCTCGGCTCCTCGCCGTCGAGCGCGCCGTCGTCGTCGCTGTCTCCGTCGTTCGGATCGGTCCCGAGCGTCGCCTCGTCGTCGTCCGTCAGCCCGTCGTCGTCGTCGTCGGGATCGCCGTCGTCGTCGCCGCCGTGGCCCTTCGTCGGATTGGTCTCGCCGGGGTCGACCACGCCGTCCTTGTCCGTGTCCTCGTCGCCGTCGGAGAGCCCGCCGCCGTCGGTATCGGCATCCACGGGGGACGTCGTCGTCGCGCCCATGTCGCCGTCGGGCACGCAGTTGTTCGCCGCGGGGTCCGTCGCCGCGTTCGAACAATCCTTGCCCGTCTCCGTGCCATCCTTCAGCCCGTCGCCGTCGCTGTCCGGATCGAGCACGTTCTTGAGCCCGTCGCCGTCCGTGTCGTTCGCCGGGTTCGGCTCCTCGCCGTCGGGCAGGCCGTCATCGTCGCTGTCGGCGTCGTTCGGGTTGCTGCCGAGGGTTCCTTCGAGCGCGTCGCTCAGCCCGTCGCCGTCCGTGTCCGTGTTCGTCCCATCGTCCCCGCCCTGGCCCGTCGTCGGGTCGGTCTCGCCCGGATCGACCATCCCGTCGAGATCCGCGTCCTCGGAGCCGTCGCTCACGCCGCCGCCGTCCGTGTCCGCGTCGATCGGCGACGTCTTCGTCGCGCCCATGTCGCCGTCGGGCACGCAGTTGCCGGCCGCGGGGTTCGTCCCTGCGTTCGAGCAATCCTTGCCGGCCTCCGTGCCGTCGGCGAGGCCGTCGTCGTCGCTGTCCGGATCCAGCGGATTGATGAGCCCGTCGCCGTCCGCATCGAGCGTCGGGTTCGGCTCCTCTCCGTCGGGCAGACCGTCGTCGTCGCTGTCGGCGTCATTCGGATCGGTCCCGAGGCCCGCCTCGAACCCGTCGCTCAGGCCGTCGCCGTCCGTATCCGTGTTCGCTCCATCGTCTGCGCCGTTGCCGCTCGTCGGGTTCGTCTCGCCGGCGTCGATCACGCCGTCGCTATCTTGATCCTCTGCGCCGTCGGACATGCCGCCGTCGTCCGTGTCGGCGTCGACCGGGTTCGTCTTCGTCGCGCCCATGTCGCCGTCGGGCACGCAATGGCCCGCCGCGAGATCGACCCCCGGCGCATTGCATGCATTGCCGACCTCGGTCCCGTCGAAGAGCCCGTCGTTGTCGCTGTCCGGATCGAGCGCATTGAGGAGCCCGTCGCCGTCCGAGTCCACGAAGGCGGCCGGCTCCTCGCCGTCGGAGATGCCGTCGTCGTCCGTGTCGGCGTCGTTCGGATCGGTGCCGAGCGCGACTTCCTGGCCGTCGGGCAGGCCGTCGCCGTCCGTGTCGGGGCAGCCGTTGTCGATGATGCCGTCGCAATCGTTGTCGAGGCTGTCGCCGCAGGCCTCCGTCCCCGGTTCGCCCGGGAACGCGTTGCAGACCGGCTCGTTCTCCGCGTTGCAGAGGAAGATGCCTGTCGAGAGGCATTCGCCCACGCCCGCGGAGCACGCCTCGCCGGCGCCCATGCAATTTTGCGGAATGCAGCCCCCGGCGCCGCAGCTCACGGGATCACTGAGCAGGTCGGGCAGGTTCGCCGGGCCCGTCAAGTCCTGCGAGAGGGTCGTGCCGTTCGCGGCCGTGCCGCAGGCTATACGCAGCGGCTGCTCGAGGCTCACGCCCGCGGCGAGGAGCGCACCCCGCTCGACGGCCCAGTCGATGAAGAAATCCTCGGTCGGCGTCATCGGCGCGAGCGGGAAGTTCGAGCCCGCCGACACCTCGCGCGCGTATCCGAAGCCCTCCGCGCCCGTCACCAGCGGGCCGAGGTACGTCTGGAGCAACATCTCCGGCGGATCGCCCGGATCGTTCGGCGTCTGCTGCGTCGTATTGGCCCAGAGCCGCACCTCGTCCGGGTTCGAGACGCCGTTGACGAGCGTGCTGTACTCGTAATCGCTCGGATCGTCGTCCGTATCGATCACGCACCCCCAGCCGAACGACGAAAAGTTCGTCGCATTTTGCAGCACCGACTCGTCGATCCGCATCCGGAAGTAATAATGGGTCCCGTCGCTGTACACGTAGGCGAGCGGGAACTGCTCATTGCCGACGATGTCGCGCGGGCCGGCGGTATCGCCTTCGGGATCGCCGAGCGGCGCCGTCAAACCCGTCATCGGATCCGTGCGCTCGAGCGCGACCCACGATGCATCGGGCGGGAACGTCTGCGCGCGCGCCGTCACGGGCACGGAGAGCCCCAGGAAGCCCACGACGAGAGCGATACCGCTCACGATCCGTTTGTGCCCCAATGTACCTCTCGATTTCATGTGTTCTCCCTCGGACGGGGGTTCGTGGCTATCGTCAGGGACACATATCACAACCCCTTCACCGAACGAGAACGTGAAATGCGCCGGCTTCTTGCGCATGCACTGCTTACTTACCACCTCGAAATGAGGACAAGACACCGCAATCGAGGGCAACGGTCCTCACCCGCACCGCGAAAACACGCGCCTCGACGTAAAGTTATCGTGGGACTTTTTCTCCGTCCCGGGCATGATGCGGCTCCCCCGCGGAGGTGAAGGTGGTGCTGCACAAACGCTTCGGTCACGACAAAACCGGCCTGGAAACACGCTTTGACGCCCAACGGATCGCCTTCGCGCCGATCGTGTTCCAGGCCACGCGCCTCTTGCGGTCGACGGGTTTGCTCGAAGCCGTCGAGGGCCGCGGCGCCGAGGGGATGACGGCGGCCGAGGCAGCGACGGAGACGGGCCTTTCGAGTTATGCCGCGACGGTCCTGCTCGAATGCGGGCTCTCGGCGGATCTCGTGGCCTATGACAACGGAAAATTCGTCATCACCACGCTCGGCGCCTTCATCCGCCGCGACGAGATGACGGCGGTGAACATGGAGTTCATCCACGAGGTCTGTTACCTCGGCATGCACAAGCTGGAGGACGCGCTGAAGCGCGGCGAGCCTGCGGGGCTGCGCGTCTTCGGCGAATGGAAGACGGTCTACGAGGCGCTCGCGCACCTGCCCGAGAACGCCAAAAGCGCCTGGCTGCGCTTCGACCATTTCTACTCGGACGCGGCCTTCCCCGCGGCGAGCCGGATCGTGCTCGAACGGCAGCCGAAGACCCTGCTCGACATCGGCTGCAATACCGGCAAATGGGCGTCGCTTTGCCTCGCGCGCTCGCCCGAGCTCTGCGCCTCGCTCGTCGACCTGCCGAACCAGCTCGAAATGGCCATGCAGAACCTGCGCGAAAAAGGCCTCGGCGACCGCGCCGTGCCTTGCCCCGTGGACGTGCTCGATCCCCACGCCGAGCTGCCCTCCGGCTTCGACGCCGTCTGGATGAGCCAGTTCCTCGTATGTTTCTCGGAGGACGAGGTGAGGACCATCCTGCGCCGCGCCGGCCGCGCGCTGCGCCCCGGGGGGCGGCTCTGGATCCTCGATACGTTCTGGGACACGCAGCGCTTCGACGCAGCCGCCTATTGCCTGATCAACACGTCGCCCTATTTCACGGCGATCGCAAACGGCAACAGCCGGATGTACCGCGCGGAGGACATCCTCGCGCTCGCCCGCGAGGAGGGGCTCGCACTCCAGACGACACACGAGCGGCTCGGGATTTACCACTCGCTTCTGGAGCTCGCTCCAGGCTGATTGTCGGGATTCGAGGCGCGGGCGTCGCGTCGGAATCGGCGCGACGCCCCTTCGAGGATGCGTTAGCGCCGCTTCCGACGCACGACGAGTGCGCCGAGTGCCATGAGGGCGAGGGCCACGCCGCGCGGCGTGCCTTCGGTTGGCCCGGTGGTGCAGGCGCAGCCGCCGCCGGCCAGACGGATGTCGTCTTCCGACACGCATTCACCCGGCGCGGTGTTCGTCGACGTGCACACCTCGCCGGTGGGGCAAGTGTTGCCGCCTTCGCCGCGGCAGCCTTCCGTGCAGGAGCCCTCGACGCAGATCTGACCGCTGTTCGGGCCGCCGCACTCGTCGTCCGTCGCGCAGGGCTTCGGCTCCACGATGTCGTCCGACGGATCGAGCGGGTTCGTCTCGCCCGCGTCCACCACGCCGTCCTTGTCCTTGTCTTCCAGACCGTCGCTCACGCCGCCGTCGTCCGTGTCGGCATCGAGCGGGTCGGTCTTCGTCGCGCCCTTGTCGCCGTCGGGGATGCAGTTCCCGGCCATCGGGTTCGTCCCTGGGCCTGAGCAATCGAAGCCGAGCTCGGTCCCGTCGAAGAGCCCGTCGTTGTCGCTGTCCGGGTCGAGCCCGTTGATGAGCCCGTCGCCGTCCGTGTCGGCTCCGACCTCGTGCTCCGCGCCGTCGGACGCGCCGTCGTCGTCCGAGTCGGCGTCGAACGGATCCGTGCCGATCTGCATCTCCTCGGCGTTCGTCAGCCCGTCACCGTCCGAGTCGAGCTTCGTCGCGTCGTCGCTCCCGTCGTTTGGATCGATCTCGCCTGGATCGACCACGCCGTTACCGTTCGTGTCCTCGTCGCCGTCGGACACGCCGCCGTGGTCCGTGTCCGGATCGAGCGGCGACGTCGTCGTCGCGCCCATGTCGGCGTCTGGGATGCAGGTCCCTGCGGCTGCGTCCGTGGCCGGCGAGCTGCAATCCTTGCCCATCTCGGTCCCGTCGAAGAGCCCGTCGTCGTCGCTGTCCGGGTCGAGCGCGTTGATCGTCCCGTCGTTGTCCGTGTCGACGGTCGGGTTTGGCTCCTGCCCGTCGATCACGCCGTCGTCGTCGCTGTCTGCGTCGAGCGGATCGGTGCCGATGAAGTCTTCGAGCTCGTCCGAGAGCCCGTCGCCGTCCGTGTCCAGCACGCCCACGTCGTCGGCGCCGTTGCCGGCCGTCGGGTTCGTCTCGCCGGGATCGATCTTGCCGTTGAGGTTAACGTCCTCCGACCCGTCGCTCACCGTCCCGTCGTCCGTGTCCCAGTCGAGTGGATCCGTCGTCGTCAGCCCGCCGTCTGCGTCGGCCACGCAGTGATTGACGGCGATGTTCGTCGCGGGGTCCGTGCAATCGAGGCCGAGCTCTGTCCCGTCGAAGAGCCCGTCGTTGTCGCTGTCCGGATCGAGCGCGTTGATGAGCCCGTCGCCGTCCGTGTCCGCGTCGAGGCTCGGCTCGTCGCCGTCGCGCACGCCGTCGTCGTCCGTGTCGGCGTCGTTCGGATCGGTCCCGAGCACCTCCTCGTCGGCGTCGAAGATCCCGTCGCCGTCGGTGTCCGGCGGATCGTCGGCGCCGTGGCCCGCGGTCGGGTCGGTCTCGCCGGGATCGATGACGCCGTCCTTGTCCTTGTCCTCGGCCCCGTCGCTCGCGCCGCCGTCGTCCGTGTCCCAGTCGAGTGGGTCGGTCTTCGTCGCGCCGTTGTCCCCGTCGGGGATGCAGTGCCCTGCGGACGCGTCGGTGTCCGGGTTGCTGCAGCCCTTGCCCATCTCCAGCCCGTCCGGCAGCCCGTCGTTGTCGCTGTCCGGATCGAGCGCGTTGATGAGCCCGTCGCCGTCCGTATCCTCGCCGAGGTCTGGCTCCTCCCCGTCGGAGACGCCGTCGTCGTCCGAGTCGGCGTCGAACGGATCGGTCCCGAGCATCAGCTCCACCTTGTCGAGCAGCCCGTCGCCGTCACTGTCGAGTGGATCGTCCTCGCCGTTGCCCTTCGTCGGGTTCGTCTCGCCCGGCTCGATCGCGCCGTTCTTGTTCTTGTCCTCGTCCCCGTCGCTCACGCCGCCGTCGTCGCTGTCCGGATCGACCATCGACGTGCGCGTCGCGCCCATGTCGGCGTCGGCGCGGCAGGCGTTCGCCGCGGGGTTCGTCGACGGGTGCGAGCAACCGTTGCCGACCTCGGTCCCGTCGAAGAGCCCGTCGCCGTCGCTGTCCGAATCACGGACGTTGATCTTGCCGTCGCCGTCGGTGTCGTCGGACGGGTTCGACTCGTCGCCGTCGAGCACGCCGTCGTCGTCGCTGTCGGCGTCGTTCGGGTTCGAGCCGAGGAACGCTTCGAGCTGGTTCGTCAGGCCGTCGCCGTCGTTGTCCAGGTTCGAGGGCTGGTTGTCGTCGGGCGCGTTGCCCTTGGTCGGATCCGTCTCGTTGATGTCGATCCGGCCGTTCAGGTTGCGATCCTCGGCCCCGTCCCTCACGCCGCCGCCGTCGGTGTCCCGATTGACCGGCGAGGTCGTCAGGTTCCCGCCGTCTGCGTCGGCCCGGCAGTTCTGCGCGGCCGGGTTCGTCGCGGGGTGCGAGCAGTTCTTCCCGGCCTCTGTGCCGTCGAAGAGCGCGTCGTCGTCGCTGTCCGGATCGAGCGGATTCACGAGCCCGTCGCCGTCCGTGTCGTCGGAGGGGTTCGGCTCGTCGCCGTCGAGCAGGCCGTCGTCGTCGCTGTCTGCGTCGTTCGGGTTCGTGCCGATCGTCTCTTCGAGACCGTCGCTCAGCCCGTCGCCGTCCGTGTCCGTGTTCGCCCCATCGTCTGCGCCGTGGGTCGCCGTGGGGTCGGTCTCGTTCGGGTCGACGACGCCGTCGAGATCCGCGTCCTCCGACCCGTCCATCACCCCGCCGTTGTCCGAATCCGCGTCGAGCGGGTCCGTCGTCGTGAGCCCTGCGTCCCCGTCGGGCCTGCAATGGCCGGCGGCCACGTCCGTACCGGGCCCGCTGCAATCGTTGCCGAGCTCGGTGCCGTCGAAGAGCCCGTCGTCGTCGCTGTCGGCGTCGAGCCCGTTGATGAGCCCGTCGCCGTCCGTGTCCTCGCCGGGGCTCGGCTCCTCGCCGTCGACCACGCCGTCGTCGTCGCTGTCGGCGTCCGCCGGATCGGTCCCGATCTGCTGCTCGATCGCGTCGATCAGCCCATCGCCGTCCGTGTCGGGGCAGCCGTTGTCGAGCGCGCCGTTGCAATCTTCGTCGATCGCATTGCCGCAGACCTCGTCGGTCGGCGTCCCGGCGACGGCGTTGCACTCCGTGCCGCCTTGCGGGGTGCACACGATCGAGCCCTCGACCGCGCAGGCGCCGACGCCCATGACGCACAGATTGCCGAGGCCGAGCCCCTCGTCCACCTCGCCATCACAATCGTCGTCCGTGGAGTTGCACAGCTCGGGCTGCTCACCCGGCAGCACCCCCGGCACGCAGGCCACGCCGCCCGGCGAGCAGGCCGTGATCCCCACGGCGCAGACGCCCTCGAAGCCGGTCACGCAAGCCTCCCCGCCGCCCGGATCCCCGTCGTCGGCGAAGCCGTTGCAATCGTCGTCGAGCCCGTTGCACGTCTCGTCCTGGGGCGTGCCCGGCGTCGCGTTGCAGGTCGCGCCGCCCTGCCCGTCGCAGACCCGGACGCCCGAGGCCGCGCAGATGCCCGTCCCCACGGAGCAGTTCTGCCCGAGCCCGAAGCCTTCGTCCGTCTGGCCGTCGCAATCGTCGTCGAGCGTGTTGCACGTCTCGGCGTTCGATCCGGGCGTCACGTTCGGCGTGCACTGGACGACGCCGGAGAGGCAATTCTCCGTGCCCGCGCTGCACACGCCCAGAAGGGCCGTCGTGCAGGCGGCGCCGCCTTCGGGGTTTCCGTCGTCGACCACGCCGTCACAGTTGTCGTCGACCGCGTTGCACGTCTCCTCCGAGGGTTCGCCCGGGAACGCGTCGCACACGGCCATGCCCCCCGCGTTGCAGAACCGCGATCCCGTCACCGCGCAGCCGCCGATCCCGGCGGAGCAGGGCTCCCCGTATCCGACGCAGGTCTGCGGGACGCAGCCCGATCCGCCGCAGAAGTACGGATCACTGAGCAGGGCCGCGAGGTTCGGGGTGTCCGTGAAATCGCCCGTCAGCGTGGAGCCGCCCGCTCCGGTTCCACACGCGAAACGAAGCGGCGTCGCGTCTCCGACCCCCGCGGCCTGGAGCAGCGATTTCTCGACGGCCCAGTCGACGAAGAAATCGGCGTCCGGCGTCGCGAGCGGGAACACCGTGGTCGCCGCGACCTGCCGCGCGTATCCGTAGCCCGGCTGCCCGACCTGCAGCGGTCCGAGGTAGGCCTTCACCATCACCTCGGGCGTGTCGGACGGCGAGCCCGCCGTTTGCTGGGTCGAGTTCACATGAAAACGCACGGCGTCCGGCGACGCGGTGCCATCGACGATCGTGCTGAACTCGAAGTTCGTGGCGTTGCCGTTGACGTCGATCAGACACCCGAAGCTCGAACCGTTGTCGAAATTCGTCGGCGCGGCGAGGGCCGTCGCGTTGACGCGCAGGCGGAAGTAGAAGTGCGTGCCGTCGGCGTGCACGTAGGCCACGGGGTTCGCCGCGTTCCCCACGATGTCGCGCGGACCGGTCGCATCCCCGGAGATGTCGCCGATCGGCACGTGCAGGCCCGAGCCGGCGTCGAGGCGCGTGAGCGGCGCCCACGTCGCGGCGGCGGGGAAGGTTTGCGCGGTCGCGGCCGCGGAGAGCGTGGTGGCAGCGAGCCCGAACAGCAGCGCGATGCTGCGCCCCCGGCGCCTGCGAGAGTCAAACGTTCGCATGAGGTCCTCGTACAGTTCTCCGACATAACCGCGGTGACAAACACGACGCAAGGGCGATGCCGCGCACCCTTCCCGCTTTTCTCCGCCGGACCTCATCGTACGCCGGATCCGCTTCCAGCGATCGCGGCGTGCGGCGTGCTTGACCGCCTCACCGCGCGCAGGTAAGCGAGCTTCATCGCCTTCATGCTACTGCGTCGCCTTCCCCGCCTTCACGCGGCCCTCGCCGCCACCGTGCTCTCCGCGCTCGTCTCCCTCGCCCCTGGCTCTGCCTCGGCCGAGAACAAGATCGCGGTCGTCGACGTCCAGCAGGCCGTCATGCAGACCGAGGACGGCATCCGCGCGCAGGGCACGCTGAAGAAGCTCTTCGACAAGCGCCAGAAGGAGCTCGACGCGAAGCAAGAGGAGCTCCAGCGCGCGCGCGAGGACATCGAGCGCCAGGCCCGCGTGCTCTCGCGCGAGGCCCTCGCCCGCCGCATGGAGGACTGGCAGCGCCGCATGGTCGAGCTCCAGACGAGCTTCGTCGACTACAACAAAGAGCTCCAGAAGAAGCAGGGCGACCTGACGGGCCCCATCCTCCGCAAGATGATGGGCATCATCACGCGCCTCGCGAAAAAGAACGGCTACGAGCTCATCCTCGACCGCTCCGCGACGCCCTACGCGCGGCCGGATCTCGACCTCACCGAGCAGGTCGTGCAGATGTACAACTCCGGCGGCGACGGCGGCGGCGACGCCCCGCCCGAGGGCGGCGGTGACAAACCGTCGGGAGGCGGCGACGAAAAGAAGTAGCGCCGGCGCCGTCCTGCCCGCGCCCGTGCCTCTGCACGAGCTCGCGGCGACGCTCGGGGGCATGCTCGATCCGGGCCTCGAGGACGCCGTCGTGTCCCGCGTCGCTCCGATCGACGCGGAAGCCTCCGAAGGCACGACGACCCTCGCGCCGCTTCTTTCGCGCCGTTACCTCGAAGCCGCGCGTGCGAGCGACGCGTTTCTCCTCGTCGATGGCCCGCTCGCCTCGCTCGTGCCCGCGGGCAAGCGCTGGATCCACCCGCGCGCGGCGTACGCGCTCACCTGCGTGCTCGAACGGGTGCCGCAGCCCGCGCCCGTGGACGCGCGCGCGCTCGCGCGGATCGATCCCCTCGCGAACGTCGATCCCACGGCGATCATCTGCCCCTTCGCCGTCGTGTTTGCCGGCGCCGAGATCGGCCCGCACTGCCGCATCGAGCCCCACGTCGTCGTGTATGGCGGCGTCTCGCTCGGCGCGCGTGTCGTCGTCGGCGCCTCGTCGGTCCTCGGCCGCCCCGGCTTCGGCTGGGCGGCGTCGCCCGCGGGCGGCGTCGTGCGCGTGCCGCAGCTCGGCGGCGTGATCATCGAGGATGACGTCGAGATCGGCCCGCTCTGCACCATCGACGCTGGCACGCTCGGGCCGACCGTGATCGGCCGCGGCGCCAAGCTCGACGCACACGTGCACGTCGGCCACAACGCCGCCGTCGGCGCGGGCGCGCTCGTCGCGGCGCAATCGGGCTTCGCGGGCTCGTCGCGGATCGGCGCGGGCGCGCTCGTCGGCGGGCAGGTGGGCGTCGCCGATCATTGCGAGGTCGGTGCCGGGGCGCGGCTCGCCGCGAAAGCGGGCGTCATCGGCGACGTGCCTGCGGGCGCCGTGTTCGGCGGGTATCCCGCGGTGGACAAGGCGCGGTGGCTCCGCGCGACGGCGCGGCATCTCGAAGAGCCGGGGCGCAAACGGAAGGGACGGTCAGAGTGACCGAAGGGGCAAACGTAAAACTCCCGATCGAGGTGCGTGAGATCCTCACGATCCTCCCGCATCGGTATCCGATGGTGATGGTCGATCGCGTGACGGAGCTCGTGCCGGGCGAGCGCATCGCGGGGCACAAGTGCGTCGCGTACAACGAGCCCTGGTTCCAGGGCCATTTCCCCGCGCACCCGATCATGCCCGGCGTCCTCATCGTCGAAGCCATGGTGCAGATCGGCGGCCTGCTCGCGCACGCGTCCGACCCTGCGCCGGGACCCAAGCCCAAGGTCGTGCTCTTCCTGGGCATCGACAAGGCGCGCTTCCGCAGGCCCGTCGTGCCGGGCGACAGGCTCGATCTCTCGGCCACGGCCTTGCAGCGTCGGGGCCCGGTGTGGAAGCTCCGGGGCGAGGCGCGCGTCGACGGCAACCTCTGCGCCGAGGCAGAGATGCTCGCGCAGGTCGCGGACGCCTCGGCGTGACAGCGCCCTCGCGGCCCTCGCGCGTCGAGCGTGGGGACTGGCAGACGCCCCTCGAGCTTGCGCGGCAGGTCTCCCGCCTCGCCGCGCGGCTCGGCGCGCGCCCGTCCTCGATCCTGGAGCCCACGTGCGGCAAAGGCGCGTTCCTCACGGCGGCGGCGGAGGTCTTTCCGGACATCCCTGCTCGCGGCTTCGACATCGACCCGGGCCACGTCGAGGCGGCGCGCCTCGCGCTCGCGGGCGCCCCGGTCGACGTGCTCCTCGGTGATTGTTTCGAGGTCGCGTGGGAGGACGTGCTCGCGGCGATGCCGGATCCGGTGCTCGTGCTGGGCAATCCGCCCTGGGTCACGAGCGCCGATCTCGGCGCGCTCGGCTCGCGGAACCTGCCGCCCAAATCGAATTTCAAGCGATTCCGGGGCCTCGACGCGCGAACGGGCAAGAGCAATTTCGACGTCTCGGAGTGGATCCTCCTGCGCCTGCTCGCGGCGCTCCGCGGCCGTGATTTCCGCATGGTCGTGCTCTGCAAGAGCAACGTCGCGCGGCGGGTGATGGAGCACGTCGCGCACGAGGGGGTTCGGGTCTCGGGCGCGACGTATCGGATCGACGCGCGCGGCGCATTCGACGTGGCGACGGCGGCCGTGGTGATGACGCTCGCGGCGACTCCTCCGCCGAGCGGGCCCCCGGCGCGCGGCTGGGCCGTCTTCGATTCGCTCGACGCCGAAATTCCGCGGCGGACGATGGGCGTGCACGGCGGGCGCATTTACAGCGACATCGATCGACTCGAACGGACGCAGGGCCTCGAAGGCCAATGCACGCCGGCGTGGCGCTCGGGGCTCAAGCACGACTGCGCGCCGGTGATGGAGCTCGAAGCGAAGGACGGCGCGCTCGTCAATGGCCTCGGCGAGCGGGTGGACATCGAACAATCCGTTGTCTTTCCGCTGCTCAAGGGCTCGGACGTGGCGAATGGGCGGCGCCCGGGGAGGCGCTTCGTGCTCGTGACGCAACGCTCGCTCGGCGAGGAGACGCGGACCTTGCAGGATCAGGCGCCGCGGGCGTGGGCCTACCTCGTCCGGCACGAGGAAAAGCTCGACGTCCGCAAGAGCTCCATTTATCGCGACAAGCCCCCCTTCTCGGTGTTCGGAATCGGGCCGTACACGTTCGCGCCCTACAAAGTCGCGATTTGTGGTCTCTACAAGAAATTCTCGTTCGCGCTGGTCGAGCCGCACGAGGGGCGCCCGGTGGTGCTCGACGACACCTGTTATTTCTTGCCGTTCGAGGCCCGCGACGAGGCCGAGGCGGTCCTCCGGGCCTTGCAGAGCGAGGCGGCGCGGGCCTTCTTCGAGGCGCGTGTCTTCTGGGAGGACAAGCGGCCCATCGGAAAGGGCCTCTTGCAGTCGATCTCGCTCGAAGCGCTCGTGCGCTCCGGCTGAAACCGCCGTCCCCCCGCCAACGCCGCCCTTCCGCACGCCGTGGTCATGCGGAGCACGCACATGCGTGGCTCTCCGCGGAGCGGACAATGATACTATGGAAGGCTGGTCGAGAATTTCTTTGACGCCCAAACGACTTCTACGGGGATGAATCAATGACCAGATTCCGAACTTACGCACACCAACCAATGACGACGGTCCTCGGCGCGTGGCGGGGAGGGCTCGCGCTCTCCGCGCTCGTCGCGGCGTTCGTCGCGGCAGGCTGCTCCGGGGAGGGCGGCGGCGCCGGGGGCACAGGCGGCACGGGGGGCACAGGCGGCGCGGGCGGCGTCGGGGGCACCGGCGGCGGGCCCGCTTGCGCGGCCGGGCAGGACAGGTGCGACGGGGCGTGCGTCGACCTCGACACGAACCCGCTGAACTGCGGCACCTGCGGTCACGCGTGCGCCCCGGGCGAGGTCTGCTCGAACGGCGCGTGCGCCCTCACCTGCGGCGGCGGCACCACGAAATGCGGCGAGCTCTGCGTCGACACCAACCTCGACCCCCAGAATTGCGGCGCGTGCGCGAGCGCGTGTGCAGCGGGCGAGGTCTGCTCGCAGGGCGCGTGCGCGCTCACCTGCGGCGGCGGCGCCACGAAATGTGGGGAGCTCTGCGTCGACACCTCGAACGACCCGGCGAACTGCGGCGCTTGCGACAACGCCTGTCCCGCCGGCGAGGTCTGCTCGCAAGGCGCTTGCGCGCTCACTTGCTCCGGTGGCGCCACGAAATGCGGCGACGCCTGCGTCGACACCTCGAACGACCCGGCGAACTGCGGCGCTTGCGACAACACCTGCGCCGCCGGCGAGATCTGCTCGCAAGGCGCCTGCGCGCTCACCTGCGTCGGCGGCGCCACGAAATGTGGAAACGCCTGCGTCGACACCTCGAACGACCCGGCGAACTGCGGCGCTTGCGGCAACGCCTGCGCCGCCGGTGAGGTCTGCTCGCAGGGCGCCTGCGCGCTCACGTGCTCCGGCGGCGCCACGAAATGCGGGAACGCCTGCGTCAGTGTCTCGAACGACCCGGCGAACTGCGGCGCCTGCGGCAATGCCTGCGCCGCCGGCGAGGTCTGCTCGAACGGCGCATGCGGGTTCACCTGCGCCGGCGGCACCATGAAATGCGGAAACGCCTGCGTCGACGCGACGAACGACCCGGCGAACTGCGGCGCCTGCGGCAATGCCTGCGCCGCCGGCGAGGTCTGCTCGAGCGGCGCATGCGGGTTCACCTGCGCCGGCGGCACCACCGCGTGTGGCAACACGTGCGTAGACACGAAGAACGATCCGGCCCATTGCGGCGCTTGCGGCAATGCCTGCGCCGCCGGTGAGGTTTGCTCGAACGGCGCTTGCGCGTTCACCTGCGGCGGCGGCACCACCGCGTGCGGCAGCGCGTGCGTCGACACGTCGAGCAACAAGGCGAACTGCGGCGCCTGCGGCAATGCGTGCTCGTCGAGCCAGGTCTGCTCGGCCGGCGCCTGCGCTTGCCTCCCTGGGGAGAGCACGTGCGGCGCGAGCTGCGTGAACCTCTCCGACAACAGCCTCTCCTGCGGCGCTTGCGGCACCACGTGCGGCGCGAACCAGGTCTGCGCGGCCGGCGTCTGCGCGAACCTCACGAACGGCAATGGCCGGGTGGGCGGCACGTACACGGGCGTCTTCCCGCCGACGGTCGGCGTCCTGTATGCGGGCGGGACGACCGACCTCCAGACCAAGCTCGTGGCCACGGCCTCGTTCGCGTCCGTCGGCTTCGTCAACATCAACTCCACGACGCCGACGCTGGCGCAATTGAAGGCGTACGACGCCGTCGCGGTCATGACGTACCTGTCGGTCACGACGGGGTTCGGCGACAACCTCGCCGACTATTATGAGCAGGGCGGCGGCGTCGTGCTCTTCGATTACGAGTCGCAGGAGACGGGCACGTATGCCCTGAAGGGTCGCTTCGCCACGCAATACACGCTCTCGACGCCCATCGCGGACGTCGCGTTCCTCACGACGAAGGTCACGCTCGGGACCATCCTCGAGCCGGGCAGCCCGCTGCTCACGGGCGTCACGACGTTCGGCTACCAGGGCTCGTCGCCGTACCATATGCCGGCGTCGGCGTTCAACAAGAACAACCCCATCGTCGTCGCGCTGTTCTCGGACGGCACGCCCGCCTTGGTTCGAGGCGTGGTGTCGAGCGGCCCCGCGACGGGGCGGCCGCTGATCGAGATCAACGGCTTTGGCCTTTCGACCACGGGCAACAGCACGATCGGCTGGGATACGACGACCGACGCCGCGAAGCTCATTCGCAACGCGCTGTACGCGTCGATGCCGCTCCCCGCGTTCACGACGGCGCAGGAGCTCAGCTTCCCGGGCCAGGCGCTTTCTACGCAGAGCGCGCCGCAGACCCTGACGTACACGAACCCGTCGGGCAATCCGCAGACGATCACGGCGCTCACGCTGAGCGGGAGCCACATTGGCGAGTTCTCGGTGACGCCGTCTTCTCCCTTGCCGGTCACGGTCCCGGCCGGAGGCACGTTCACGGCCGACGTGCGATTCACGCCCGCCGGCACGGGGCTCCGGGCCGCGACGCTCTCGGCGAGCGTGACGGGCCTGTCGACCAAGGCCACGACCCTGCTCAAGGGAACGGGGATGTGATCCGAGGGAGGGCGCGTGGTGCGTCTCGGCGAGACGCGCCGCGCCCCGCCCAATCCGCTCCCCTTCCCGCTCCCGCCCCCGCTCCTCACGGCCATCAGATCGGCGGACATGCGCGTCCGCGGACCTCGCCGATCGCTGAAGCGAGCTTCTCCTGCGTCTGGACCCCGACCATCCGCAAGACCTCCGCGCCCTCTGCGTCAATCCCGACAAATGTCGGCAATGCCCGGACCTCGTAACGCTCCGCGAGCGCCTCGCCCTCGGGCTCGTCGATGCTCACGTGCACGAGCGATCCATCGGCCACGGCGAGGCACCGCCGCTCGACTTGGTTCACGATGGGCGCCATCCGCGCGCAAGCCGCGCAAGAACCGCTCGTGAATTCAAGGAGCCTCGGCTGTCCGCCGGTCGGGAGGTCCCCGCCGCCACGCCGCCCCGAGCCGCTCGGCATGGCGCATGCCGTCGCGGAGCCCGCTGCGCAAGGGGCAACCGAAGCCGCACCTCGATTCGCATCCGACCGATCCAGAAAAACGCCAAGAGCGACCGCCAACGTGGCGAGCGATGCGATGGCAGCCGCCGCGACGCGAACCCGGTTCGATGACCTCAAAGACATCTCCTCACCTTTCCTTCAAGAAACAAGCGGCGTTCACGGAGCCTCGAGCGCTGCGGCGAGCGAGGTTTCGCTCGTCTCGGCGACAGCCAGCATGGGTTGCCGCGTGGTCTTCGCGCAAATCCGATTGCCGAGCGGCGCACGCGCGCAACGAACCTCGCCTCGTGATAGCGATTCGGCCGCCACCGCCGCGCTCGATCCCGGCCTCGGCACGAAGACGGTGACCGGTTTGTCGTCCTGCATGTACATGAGCGCTGCCGTCCGATCTCCCTCGAGCTGGCAAAGGCGCGCCCCGAGCAATTTGGCCCCGGGCATGGCGGGCACCACCACCGCATAACCGAGCCTCTGCTCCAGCCACTGAGCGAGGACCACGGGATCGGACGAATCGAGCTCGCACGGTTTTTCTCTGGCGAATCCTCGCAGGTGGTGGCTCACGAGCTCGTCCGCCATCGCTTGCGCGATCCCGCCACGCGATAGCAAAAGCACCGCCCCCACACCCAACGACGCTGCCACGAGCAGCGCGGCGAACGCGAGCCGACGCCGAGGACGCGCGGGCGTATCGAGCGATCTCGTTGTTTGCACGACGCGCGCGGGCACGTCGGCTCTGGCCGAGCGTCGCAACGATTGCCGCGTCTGCGCGAGAACATCCGCCGTCCCGCGGCAAACGGCACACGATGCCAGGTGCGCCTCGATGCGCCTCGCTTCCACGGGCCCCACCTCCCCGTCGTGCCATGCCGAGACATTCTCGAATTCGTCACATCTTGCCATGATGCACCCCACGCTCTCGATTCGCCTCGGAGAGCTCCTCGAACAACGCTGCCCGCGCCCGCGCCAGGCGCGAACGCACCGTGCCCACGGGAGAACCTTGCACCGACGCGATTTCCTCGTACGAGAGCTCCTCCACCTCGCGCAAGAGCAGCGCTTCCTTCCATTCGGGCGGCATCCCATCGAGGGCGTGCGTCACCCGGTCGTCGAACGAGCGGCGCAGGATCTCCTCCTCGAGATCCTCGCTCGGCTCCGGCGCCTCTTTGCCCTTGCCTCCCTGGATCACCTCGAAGCGCCGCGCCGCCCCGCGAACCCCATTCAAGAGCACCGTGCGTTGCACCTGAAAAAGCCAGGCCCGCATTCGCTCCTCGTCCCGCAGATCCCCTCGCTTCTCCATCGCCCGCACCACGGTTGATTGCACGAGATCCTCGGCGTCCGTCTCCGAGCGGGTCATCTTCCTGGCCATCCGGAAGAGCGCCGGCAGCTCGGCGACGAGACGTTCGACGAAGGATCGACCCGGCACGCCCTCACTCCCTCGTGGCCAGCCGCGGTGGAATGTCGAGCCCAGCCTCCCACACGGCGCCGCTCACATCCGAAACCCGCACGTGATAACGCCCCGGCGATGGCACCTCCGACGGGATCGGCAAAACGACGTCCGCGACGCTCCCGAGCGGGAGAACGAGCCCATGGGGTCCGGGGCGAACCTTCACGAGATAATGGTTCGTGATCGCGCTCGCCGGCAGCGAAGCCAAGGCCCGCGCGTCCCAGCCATGAACCGGTTTTCCCGCTCCGTCGAGGATCGCGATATCCACGACGAACGCGCCATACGTGTCCGGCCCTCCGTCGCGGGCGAGCTTCAGCCGCAGCGCGCCCGCTCGATCCAGCTCCGCGGCCGAAATCGTCACGTGCGGCCGCACCGAGTGATTGTGCAGCTTGCCCCAGACGCCGCCGAAAAAAATCTGGTTCGTCGCGAGCGTGAGCACGAGCGTCGCTCCTGCGAGGGCGATCCCGCCGCGGCGGACGATCCCCGGGCGAAGCGGCAGCGGACCCGAGGCGAGGAGCGCAAAGGCGCGGCTCGCCCGAAGCCGCGGAAACCGCGACGTGAGGGCGGCATCGAGCCCCAAACGTCCGGCGCCCCCGAGAAGGACGGAGATTCCACCCGCGATCCCGAGCACCCCGATTTGCCACTCGTCGAGGCACGTCGACCCGATCCAGCCAGCGCCGAGCAGGATGCCCCCCGACAACATCACGACGCCCGCGGCCGCGGCGCGCGTGAGGAGCCCGAACATCAGCCCGAGCCCCGCCGCCCCTTCGAGCACGGTGAAGACCACGAGGAAGGGGTGTAGCACCTCGGGATGCCGCACCAGCCAATCGAGCAGCCCACGCACGCCGATCGCGTGCGGCAGGAAGTGGTTGAACTTCTCCCCGACGTACCCCGCCGCATCGGGCACCATCTTTTCCGGTTCGAGCACGAGGCGCCGCCAAAGCGCGGAGAAAAAGAGCCACCCGGTCACGAGGCGGAGCGAGAGGAGCGCGAGGGTCGCGTCCTGCGTGGGCGCGCCGGCAGAGGAAGGAGCTTCTTGCATGCCGCTCCGGAGGACACGACGAGCGACCCACAAAGTTCCCGGGCGGTCCTGCGCTCCCCTTCAAGCCTCGCTCCGGAACGTGTTGACAAATATTGATCCAGTTGTCACAGTGTCGCCATGGCAGCGACCATGAAAGAGGACGAGGCAGCCGCGCGCCGCTCGAAGATCCTGCTCGCCGCGCGTTGGTGTTTCCTCAATTTTGGCTTCGCGAAGACGTCGTTCGAGGACATCGCCAAGCGCGCGAACCTCTCGCGGACGCTGCTCTACCGGGTCTTCAAGGACAAGGAAGACATCTTCCGGGCCGTCTTCGCCGACTGGCTGGTTTCGCGACATCCCTTGGCAAAACAGGCGGTGACCGCACAGGGCAGCCCGTACGAACGCTTGGTCGACGTGTGCAGGCTGATGGTGCTCGAGCCCTGGTCCGACATGGTCGGAGCGCCGATGGGCAGTGAGTTTTTCGACGCCTGCGAGCGGATCGATCCCGCCATCGACGCGCAGCACCGAAAGGTCGCGCTGGAGTGCATCGCGGCGATTCTCGGGGACGAGGAAAAAGCTGACGTCTTCCTTCTCGCTCTCGATGGTCTCCTTGCAGATCAACCGACCGTTGCCGTGCTCGAACGACGCCTCCGAATCCTCGCAGAACAGTTCGTTCCGCCGGCGAAGAAAAAAGGAACACGCGTGTGAACCACGACGACCCCTCGGAGGGCTTCGCACCATGAGCGCCGCATGGACCACGCGCATTGCAGGGATTCGGTACGCGCTCTGATCTCGGGGGATGAAGAGGACGTTACGATGAAGCTCATCCTTTTTGGCACATCCGGCATGGTCGGCGCAGGGGTCCTGCGCGAAGCGCTCAACGCCTCCGACGTCGAGTCGGTGCTCAGCATTGGACGACGCCCTTGCGGCGTCACGCACCCGAAGTTGCGCGAGCTCCTGCTGCCCGATCTCTTCGACTTCGCCGCCGTCGAGGACCAACTCGTCGGCTACGACGCCTGTATCTGGGCCGTTGGCATCAGCTCCGCCGGTCTCGACGAAGCCGCCTACGCGCGGGTGACCGAGGAGCTCACGCTTCTATGGGCTCGCGCGCTCCTTCGGCTCAATCCTGGCATGTCCTTCTGTTACTGCTCTGGCGGCGGCGCCGGCGGGCCCGGAATGTGGGCTCGCGTGAGGCGGCGCGTGGAGGAGTCCCTGCGCGTGATGCCCTTCCGTCACGCGGGAAGTGTCAGGCCTGGCTTCATTCGGCCTGGCCCCGGCATTCGGAGTCGCACCTGGCAATACCAGGTCGGCGTCGTGCTCCTGAAGCCGCTGTTTCTCTTCACTCCGCTCCTCGTGCGTGTCTTTCCGTTCTTCTTCACCACCTCGGAGGTTCTTGGGCGCGCCATGCTCCGCGTCGTTGAAGGAAAGGCCGGCACGTTCATCCTCGAATCGGCCGACATCAATCGAGTCGGCGCATGAGCGAGGCGACGCGCTCCCTCCGCAACGCCAAGCTCGGCGTCGTCGCGCTGGTGCTGCTCACGCTCGCCGGTGCCTATCACTTCGGGATCTTCGCGCAGGTCGCCGAACCGAAGATCCTGGCCGAGACGCTCGTCGCGAGGGGCGCGTGGGGCTACCTCGCATTCATCCTGGCGTACACGGTGCTGCAACCGTTCGGCGTCCCTGGGACGATCTTCATCGTCGCAGCGCCGCTGATATGGCCGTGGCAGACGGCCTTCGCGCTCTCGATGATCGGGACGATGTGCGCGAGCGTCGTTGGATTCTCGTTCGCGCGCTTCGTGGCGAAGGACTGGGTCTCGGCGCGTATTCCTGCCCGGCTCCGCAAGTACGACGCGTCGCTCGAGCGGAATGCATTCCAGACGGTCGTCGTCCTTCGTCTGATTCTCTGGATGCCGCAGGTGCTCCACTCCTTCTTCGGCGTCTCGAAGGTGGGGTTCTGGACCCACTTTTGGGGCTCGCTCGTCGGCTACACGCCGACCCTTCTCCTCGTGAGCTACCTCGGCAGCGAGATGTTCGATGCGTCGGGGAGGATTCAGCCCGGCGCGTGGCCGATCCTCGCCGGCCTGCTCATCGCTTCGCTGCTCATCGCCGCGCTCCATCGGGCCTACGAGCGCCGTCGCTCCTCTGGAGGTCTCCGGAATGCCGAGCGCGGCGGCTTCTCTTCACCACAACCCATGGAGAAATTCATGGCGCACGATCTCGAAGGCAAGGTGATTCTGATAACCGGAGCCACGGATGGCATCGGCAAGGCCGCGGCGATGGATTTCGCCAGACGCGGCGCGACGATGACCATCGTCGGCCGCAACAAGGAGAAGACCACGCAGGTGCTCACAGAGCTGAAGGACGCGAGCGGGAACCAGAACCTCGACCTCCTCCTTTGCGACCTTTCGCGCATGGCCGACGTGAAGCGCGCCGCCGAGGCGTTCCAGGCCAAGCACGACCGGCTCGACGTCCTCGTGAACAACGCCGGCGCGACCTTCAAATCGCCGGTCATGGGGCCTGACGGATTCGAGCTGACGTTCGCGCTGAACCACCTCGCGTATTTTCAACTCACGACGTCGCTGCTCGATCTCCTCCGGAACACGAAGGGGGCGCGGGTCGTGTCGACGTCGAGTGCCATGCAGGCGCGCGGGGTGCTCGACCTCCAGAAGACGCCGACATCCCTCGAGGGCCCGGGATGGCGCGCTTATGCGACCTCGAAGCTCGCGAACATTCTCTTCACGAAGGAGCTTCAGCGGCGGCTTTCAGGAATCACGGTCGCGGCGAACTGCTTCGAGCCGGGCTCGGTCCGGACCCAGTTTGGCGGCTTCGGGTCGGACATGGGGCTTCTGATGAACCTCGTGTACACAGTGGCGAGGCCCTTCTCGAAGACGCCGGAACAAGGCGCGGACTCCCTCCTCTGGCTCGCGACCTCGCCGGAGGCGGCGTCGCTCAGGGGGCAATTCGTCTCGAATCGACGCCCCGTGGATCCATCGAAACAAGCGCTGGACCCGAAGCTCGCGGCCGACCTGTGGACGTTGAGCGAGAAGCTCTGCGCCGAGGCCAAAGCTCGCGCGGCGTGACGGCTCCCTCGATGGCTCACACGGCCACGGGCATCGGCAGGCGCCCCGGATCCAATCCCCGGAATCACCTTCGGGTCCTCTGCGGGCTCCGGATCCGATCCCCGGGAGCACCTTCGGCTTCTCTGCGGGCCCCGGATCCGATCCCCGGGAGCACCTTCGGGTCCTCTGCGGGCCCCGGATCCGATCCCCGGGAGCACCTTCGGGTCCTCGGCCGATCCCGAAGCGCTCCCGACCATCACCTTGCCGTTGTGTGCCTCCTTCGTATCCGGTTACCGTGACCGCCATGCGTTTTCTTCATGAACTCACGATCGGTGAGATGATCACGATCACGGAACAGTGGACGGGCGCCGGGCATCCGGGGTTCGTGGCCATCCCGGAGCTCGCCCCCTTCCTGCCTCGTGTCCAGGAGGACCACGACGCCCTCCTCGGCGCGCGCGCGGGCAGCTCTGCGGAGGTTCCCCTGCGCTCGCTCTCCGAGCAGGCCGACACGCTGGATACACGCCACGATCACCTCCAGCGCGCGCTGCACCTCGGGATGAGGAGCGCGCGGGAGGCGCTGCTCGGCCAGGTTCCGCCGAACATCGCGCTCGCCGACGCGATCGACGTCGCCCTGGAGAAGCTCCAGCCTCGGGGGCTCGATATCGTCAAGGCCTCCTACGAGAGCGAGGCGGGCAACGCCGCGCAAATGGTGAGGCTCGCCGAGACGGAGCTCGCCCTGGTGCTCGCCCAGGTGCCCATTCTCGACGGCGTCTCGGCGCTCGATCTCGTCAAGCAAATCGGCGCGGTCGGCTCGGCGCTCGGGGCGGTGGAGCAAAAGAAGTCGGTGACCGCAGCGGCAGCGGCGAAGGAAGAGATCACGCCGTCCGAGGTGCGGCGGCGCATGCGCGCGTGGGTGGACACCATCGAGCTCGTGCTCGGCGCGCTCACGCGGACGAAGGGGAGCGAGGCGCACGTCGAGCAGATCCGGAAGCCGGTGGTCGATGCCGCCGAAAAGGCACGCGCGCGACGCCTGGCGAAGCGCAATGCCGCGGGGAAAAAAGGCGAAGGCGGCCCGAGCGAACCAGGCAATTGAGAGCGGAGGCGTCCCCGGGGGCGCCCCTCACCGCGCCCCCAGCGCATACGAAAACGCCGCCGACGTCCGAAACATCCACGCATACCGCCGGTACGGCCGCAGCATCCAGTTGTCCGGGCTCTGGAAGAGCTCTCCCGTGAACGTCTCGTAGAGCCCCGGCGAGCCGAGGATCACGCGGCGAAACCTGGGATCCGGCTCTCCGAGGAGCCGCGCGAATGCGTCGGCCCAGGCGAGCGCGCCCATCACGTCGGCCGCGTGCGCGGCACCATCGTGATCCGTGTGCGTGGAGCCGTCGGGGCGAACGAGGTAATCGGGCGTGAGCCCCCTCGAACCGTCGCGCAACACGCGCACCTTCGAGGCCGCCGAGAGCATCCTTCCCATGCGCACGATGAAGCGCGCGATACGCGGGTCTTCCCATGAGGCATGAACGCGCACCATCGCATCGACGAGCAACACGGACATCCACGGCGAAGCGACGAGCTCCTCGCCGGCCTCGTCCGGATCGTGTTGTGTACCGAAATGGTAAAGCCCGCCGTCCACGACCGCGCCGGCTCGCGCGAACAGGCCGCCGGGGCGGCTCTGATCCTGATGCCAGAGCAGATCCTCCACGATACGAACGACCCGCGCGCGGTCCTCCTCCCGCCCGCGGAGCTCGAACGCGATCGTCGCGGCCAGCAGCTTGAACGCTACATGCCTCTCCGTCCACGCCTCGCGCAAACGCTCGCCCGTGCTCTTGCGGACGGGCGAATAGGCGGGCGACCAGCGCGAGGGGACGTCCGCGAAGGCCGCGACCAAGGCGTCGAGCTTGTCGAGGATACGATCGTCCCCCGTGAGCCAAAACATGAGGGCGAGGCACTCCACGTAGGAGTATTTCGGATCCCAGGCGGGCTCCTTGGCGGCGTCCTTCGGATCGGGCCGCGGCTTGCGCCACGAGAAAAACGCCGCTTTGGGGCGCGCCTCCGCCGAGGGATCCCCCCGGGATTGCCGCGCGAGCACGAGGAGGCGCTCGTAAAAGACCGACGCGCGCACCGCCTCGCGAAGCACCCGGGCCGAGCCGCCCCGGAGGTACAGGACGAACATCGCGGAGGCCCGATCGTAAAGCCAGGCCTCGCCGTTGTTGTCGAGGTTCGTCCGGTAGGGGCTATCGCCGGCCGGCTCGTTCAGGAGGCCATAAAAATAGTTTTTTTGGGCAACGTCGTATGCGAGCGGCCACGGCAGGCGCCGGCCGTGGAGGAGCGCGGGGGGATCCATGTCTTCGCCGACGCGATCGTCGAGCGGCACGAAAGGCGTGCGCAAGGCCCCTTGCGCGAGGAGCGCCTTGGGCAGGACGACGTAGACGGCGGGCTCGGTGACGAGGTCCTCGGGCGTGAAGCTGCCTGTCGCCACGGAATGAAACCCCCGCCGCGGCGGGACGAGGTCGGGGACGTCGCGCGTGCGCTCCGCGGCGCCCCATTCGACGATGACGGACGTGGGCTCCGGCGGGCTCGTCGGGAACGTATGAATGAGCTGCACCCGCGCGACGCGCACCCAGCGCCCGGAGCGCGCGGGATCGGTGAGGTGCCGATAAGGGGTGAGCTCCTCGACGTGCGCCGGGATCTCCACGCCGCCCTGGAGAACACGCACGGTCGCGAGGCCCGCGCGCGTGAGCGATTCCGGTGGCAATGGGAGACCAAACGTCACGAGGTGAGGCCCGCCCGATCGGACGCCGGGCGCAGGCACGAGCGTCGCAGAGATACGGCCGACGGGCGCGCCGGGCGCGTGAAAGCTGCGGGAAGGCAAGAGGGGCGCGCAAGCGAACGAAGAAAGTCCGAGGAGCAGCCCCACGAGGGGTTTTGCGCGCAGGTGGGACGGACGGACGTCAAGCATGAGCCCTTTGGATGCCGGAGGACCCCTTGACATCACGGCGGACGAGTTGTCTTCCTCGGCGCGGTCGAATCCTCCTTCCGCCCCGCGACGTCTTGACGTGGCTCGCCGCCGGGTGGAGGATGGCGCTCCTCCTCCCATTTCCAACACGAGCAGGATATCGATGCGCCCCCTCGCAATGGCTCTTGCCCTCGGCTTCAGCGCGGCTTCGTGGACGACCGCGGCCTTCGCCGACGTCGTCCCCAACCTGCCGATCACCTGTCCGAGAGGCACCGAGAAGGCATTGAGCCACGGCGGGCCCTATTGCTCCCCGCCGCTCCGCGCGGATTGCCCGGCCGGCTACGTGCCGAAGATCCACCACGCGACGTCCTATTGCGAGGCGCCTCCGCCCGCGCCCTGCCCCAAGGGCCTGCACTGGGAGTCGGACGGGCCGGACACGGCCTCGTGCGTGCTGAACTCCCGTTGCGACAAGGGGGGCGAGGCCTGCGAGAACGGCTCCTGCGAGGAGCTCTCGTTCTGCATCGAGAACCGGAACATGCACCGCTACTTGATGCCCGTCGCGCACGGCACGTGCAGGACCCAGGCCGATTGCGCGGGGATTCCCCGCACCAAATGCGAAAAACGTTTGACCTGCGCGGACCCGGCGTCGCGGAAACACGAGGCCGCACGGATCGCAGCCGCCAAAAACGTGCCCGCGAGCGCCGTCCCCGCGCCGTACGTGGCGAGCGCAATGGGCGGGGCTCCGCCGCGATATCCTGTGCTGAAGGAGGGCCAGAAGCTCCCGGCCCTGCCCGATGTCCCCGCGCCGCCCGACGATACGCCGAACACGCCCCCTGCGCCCGAGGGGCCCGAGGACGCCGGCGCGTCCGCTCCGCCCGCGGAGCCGGGTCCCGGTGAACCGACGCCGGTCGACGCGCCGCCCCCCACGCCGAAACCGCCGAGCAGCGGCGGATGCGCGGGATGCGAGGTGGGCGGGTCGGACGACGACAGGGTCGGCTGGGCCGCGCTCATGTGCCTGCTCGGCGTGGGAATCGCCCTGCGGCGCAAAGGCAAGGGCGGAGGCTGAGCAGCGCCGCGATCCAGGTCACACGAACGCAGCGCGTAATCTCGACGCAGAGAAGCTTGCCACGTCCGTTAACACATCGTAACATCCGCGATAACGGACGTCACGGCAGAGGTTGCTTTCCTTCCTTGCCTCGTGTTGGGACGTCGAGGAGCGCTTGCATGAAGAATTCGCGAACAAGCTCGGTCTTCGCCCTGGGTTTTGGCTCGTTGCTCGCCGTGGTCGCGCTGGCCGGCATGACCGGTTGCGGCGACGACGAGAAGACGGGTGACACGACGTCCAGCAGCTCGAGCTCGGGCTCGGGCTCGGGTGGCGCGGGCGGCGGCACGGGCGGCGCAGGCGGCGGCACGGGCGGCGCCGGTGGCGGCGGCGGCCAAGGCGGCGGCGGTGGTGCCGG
>NZ_JARZHI010000092.1:0-35560 GCF_029946465.1 Polyangium sorediatum | reverse complement strand
CGTTCGATGAACTGCGCACCGCGCAGTTCATCGACCCGGGTCCAGCGCCTCGCTGGTCCGGGTCCAGGGGTGGACAACCCCTGGTGGGGCCTGGGGCAACGCCCCAGCTCCGCGCTTCACACTCCCTTGGCGTGCGCTGCTCGACCGGCCGGCCGCCGTGTGCTGCCTCGCATGCAGGTTTGGATGGCTTCGCGCAGGTTCCGGAGTGTCGTCACGCCTTCGAATCCGCTGCCGAAGCAGGAGATGAACGTTTGTGCCAGGCCTGGGCGGATTCCTGTGACGAAGCCTTCGGCGCCGAGGAGACGGATGGCGCGGAGGATTCGTGAGAGCCGCTCGGCGGTTGCCTCGTCTACGGCTTCTACGCCGGTCAGGTCGAGGATCACGAACCGCGCTGCGTGGGCCACGACGGCTTCGAGCAGCCGCGCTGTCATGTCGTCTGCGCGTGCTTGATCGAGCTCGCCCATGACGGGCAGCGCGAGCACGTCGTCCCACACCTGGATGATGGGCACCGAGAGCGCGTGGATCTCCGAGCGCTGCTTCTCGATGATGGCGAGCTTCTCCTCGAGCTCCATCTCGCGACGTTTGTAGTCGTCGATGTCCTGGAAGGCCCCGATGACCCGCGTCACCTTCCCGTTCTCCATGATCGCCGTGCCTGAGGTGCGCACCCAGATTCGACGGCCCTTCGCCGTGATGATCTGCAATTGTAGATCGTAGGGTTTGCCCTCGCGGGCGCATGCCTCGAAGGCTGCCCCGATGAGCGGCTGGTGCTCCGGCGTGTAGAACGACACGTCGACGTTCGGATCGAAGCCGACGGGAAGCTCGTGGATCCGGTATGTCTCTTCGGTCCAGTACTGGGTCGACGTCGCGAGATCGACGTCCCAGGCTCCGACCCTCCCCGTCGATTGCATCTTCTGGAGCAGATCGCGCCGCCGCTTCCATTCGTCCACGGGGCCCTGCGCTTCGACCTCGACGCCGATCCCGTACACCTTTCCGCCGAGGCGGCGCAGCGAAAACACGAGCGACCGGTGGCTCAGGTCCCGGTGCACGAACCTCGCATTGAGCTTGAGCTCTGCGTCGTCTGCGCTCGCCCGCAGGAACGCTTGCAGCGGCGCTGCGTCCTCGGGGACCACGAGCCGGGTGAAGTCCTCGGCCGCGAGGGATGACTCCGTGTACCCGAGCGTCGTCCGAAACGCCTCGTTCGTCCGGATCATGCGCCCATCTTGGCGAAGCACGCAAAGGAGCTCCCGGGACGACTGGAAGAAGAATTCGTACTTGAGGTCGTGCTCGTCAGGAGAAAGAGACATGCAAGGGAACCCTCGTCAATGCGCTGCGTGGCCTGCTGTCTCGCAGCGACCCGCCCCCCCCGGGGCTTTCCTTCGTCAGGGCGATTCGACGCGCAGGAACGTCTGGAGGTGCAGCGTGCGCTTGGCGATCTTCCAGCCGTGCGGGGTGCGAACGACGATATCGTCGTACCACCCGTGCGCGACTTCGACGGAGCTGTTCGCTTCGAGGACGTGCGTCGCCTGGAGGTACGTCTTCATCGTCCCCGTGTTGCCTTGCACATTGATGACCACGTTGCCGTTCAGGTGCTGCGTCGAGGTGTACCCCGCCGTGTCGAACTCGTTTTTTGCGACGTCCGCCCACGCGGACGGACCGGAGATCAGGCTGGGGGGGCCGTTCGGGTCGTCGCCGGGGTAATAGGCCGCGACGACGGCGTTCTGCGTGAAGCATTGCAGATAACGGCTCCGCCCACCTTCGAGATCGCCGCGCCCGATGGTGTCGGTCGCCTCGGCATAACAATAGGTCAGCTTCTCGATCTCCGCCTCGTCGACGAGGCGCTGCAACGCGGCGGGAACCCCGCCTTGGGGAAGTCCACCGCCGGGATGTCCGCCCTCGGCGGGCTTCGCGGCACCCAACGCGGTCGCCGCAATCGCACCCGCGCACATCGCTGCGCCCATGCGACCCCAAGAAGCCCGTGAACCCGATCGGCTGTCCTGCTTCATTTGTGAACCTCCTCGAACCTACGAAGGTAGAACGCGCTCGTGCGCCGGGTCAAGGGCCCTGCAAACGTCCACGCCACCTCGACCGCTTTCTCCAGGAATTGGGGGGAGGGACTTGTCCCCCGACGAACATCGCTCCCGCACACGAGCATCCCCCCTGTGGATGACGCGCCGCGGTGGTCCGTCTCAATGCTTCACGTTGGCCACGAGCTCGGCGGCGCGGAAAAACTCCTCCGACCAGGGAGGCAACTCGCGCGGGGCGCGCTGGCGCACGAGGCGAATGGGATGCGCGACGCGCGCCAGGATCTCGGGCTGCATCTCGCGGTCGGACCACCCGAAAAACCACACGCCCTCCAGCCGATCGAGCCCGATCATCCGCAGGACGATCCGGCCTTCGATGCCCTGCTGCACCCAGCGAAAATGGCCGGAGAGCACGCCCTCGTGGAGCTTCCACCCGAAAAACTCGCCGGTGAGCCGGGTCGCGCCGCGGAACGCATACGGCGCGCGCATCTCGCCGCCGATCATCCGCACGACGAGGGAGGTATCGTCCGTCTCGTCCCGCCAAAGCCCCTCGACGAGGTCGGGATCGATCGACTCGCCCGGCTTGTCCTCGGCCTCGAAGGCCCGCTCGATCAGCGCCCGCACGTCGAGGGCCCCGTCCTTGGGCGGGGCCTCGGCCTTCTTCGGCGACGCGCTCGCCGTGTCCTTCGGGCGGCTGAGCCGCGCGAGGCGCGCGGTGCGCCCTTCGAGCCCGCCGCGGAGGAGCGACAGGACCGGCGCGAGCGCCAATTCGAGGTTGCCGGCGTCCGAGAACGTCGCGGTCCGGAGGCCTGCGAGGTCCGGGGGGAGGTCGAGGGGGACGTCCCGTGAATGGACGAGGAGCATGCGGCTGCGGCCGAGGAGCCCCGCGAACAGGCCGATCTGGAAGAGGACGCTGTCGCGGGGCCGATTCCGCCCCGCGGCGGCCTCGCTCGAAAGCTCGGCGGGACCGAGCACGAGGAGAGCGTACTCGATGGCGGGCGAGGCCTGGCAAAGCTTCTCGAGGGAGAACGCGCCTTGCGCCCAGATGGTGCAATCGGCCTCCTCGGCGAGACCACGCTTGAGCTCTCGGGCCACGGGCAGCCCTTCGAGGGAGGCCCCGATGAAGATACGGGTGCGGCGATTCGACATGGGCATCCTCGTTCCCGGCCTCGGAGCGAGGCGCGGACGGGTTCGGGGGGACGTGCCCATGATGCCCAGCCGCGCCCGGCTGTCAACGTGGACGCGAGGCACGCACCACGGGTTTTTCTTGACCGCCTTCCCGGACAAACGTATCCGGGGCGCGTGCCCTCTCTGCCGCACGAGGCGATCCTCGAGCTCTTCCGCAACCGCCCCGTGCTCGCCGCGGAGCTGCTCGCGGAGGTCTTCTCCGTCTCGCTCCCGCCCTTCACCGAAGCGCGTATCGAGTCCGCCGACATCGCAGACGTCATCCCACGCGAGCTACGCGCCGATTTGCTCGTCCTCTTGCTCGACGGACAGGCCGTCCTCGTCATCCTCGTCGAGGCCCAGCTCTCCGCGGACCCGGACAAATCCTTCGCTTGGCCGGCCTACGTCGTCGGCGCAAGGGCGCGCTATCGGTGCCCGGCGTGCTTGCTCGTCGTCACGCACGACGCCACGCTCGCCGCACGCCTGGCACGGCCGATCGTCCTTGGCCCGGGCGAGGCGCGCCTCACCCCGTTCGTCCTCGGGCCGCAAGGCATCCCGGTCGTCACCGAGGAGGCCGCCGCGCACGAGCGGCCGGAACTTGCGGTGCTCTCGGCCATGGCGCACGGACGAACCGACGTCGGTCTCGACGTCGCCATCGCCGCCATCGCAGGCAGCGCGGGCATCGAAGACCCGGATCGCAAGGCGATTTACATGGATGTCGTGCTATACTCCCTGGGCGAGGCTGCACGCAGGGCCATCGAGGCGCTCATGTTGAAGAACTACCGACCCCAAAGTGACCTCGGTCGTAAGTTTTTTGCCGAAGGACACGCCGAAGGGCTCGCCGAAGGACATGCCGAAGGGCTCGCCGCAGGACACGCCGAAGGGCTCGCCGAAGGACACGCCGAGGGCCTCCTCGAAGGCGAGCTCCGGCTGCTCGTGCGCCAGCTCGAACGAAGGCTCGCGCAGCGCCTGTGCGCAGACGAGCGCGCTCGCCTCGCCGAACGGGTGCGCGAGATCGGCGCCGAGCAGGTCGGCGACCTCGTGCTCGATCTGTCACCCGAAGAACTCGCCGCCTGGCTCGCGTCGAAGAACTGATCCCCCACAAAGCACCCGCTCGTCGAGCGGCAAGCTCCGGAACGTCTCCGGCTGCGAGAAGGTCCCCGGGGTCGTGATGAGCTCCGCGAGGCGCGCATCCGCGAGCCGGATGCACGCACGGCGCTCGGTCGGCAAAGGCCCAGGGCAGGGGAGCAGGGCCACCATCGCCCATATCGACCGGCGCTCCTCCGGCAAGAGGCTCTCGTACAGCGCATGCCCAAAGACGAGGGCAAGCGCGCTCCCTTCCGCCATTTCGTTTTGCACGGCCGACGTGTCCCGCGCCTCGAGCGCCGCCGTGATGGCAGAGACGCGTCCCTCGACGGCCAGCAGGAGCAAGCTGCCCTCGTCGAGCATCGCGAGCCCATCCTGCTCACGCGTGCGCCGATCCGGCAGCGCCTTCGGCGCATCCCCGAGCCGCGCCGCGACCGTCCGGTGCTGCCGCGCATGCAGCGCACGCTTGCCCGCCGGAAACGTGGCCCATACAAGCGCATTCATGAAATCGTGCCAGTTCGAAGGGCGCGTCGGCACCCACCCCTCGACGTGGATACGAGCGTCGTAAAGCGAGGAAGGGTCGACCGGCCTGCGGCGGCGGCGACGACGGGGCCGCGGCGGCTGCGGACGAAAGTGGACCCCCGCGGCCTCGGAGAGCGCCGCGTCCACAGCCTCGACCGCCGGCCATTCGAGCGCGCCCTCGAAGCGCGCCGCCACGTCCTGGAGAGGCCAGTAGAGGGAGCTTTTCCGGAAGAACCGCGAATCCCAGGCGATCACGGGCCCCAGGGTAGACCGCCGCGCGGCATCCGCGCTAGCGTGCGCCGCATGCGTCTCCTTTCTGGACTCGTGCTCCTGCCCCTCGTCGCCCTCGCCGCCGCCTGCGGCGCCTCGCAGCCAGCCGCAGAGGCGGTCAAGGCCGAGGAGTCCCCGCAAGCCGTCCCAGCGCCCACGGCCGAGAAGCCAGCCGAGAGCGGGAGCATCCCCGCGGCGATCGCGGCCGTCGTCGCCGCGCCCGACCGCGCCGAGGCAGATCGCGCCCTCGACGCAGGTCGCAAGCCCGCCGAGCTGCTCGCCTTCCTCGACATCCGCCCCGGAATGAAGGTCGCCGAGATCGCGGCCGGCGGAGGCTACACAGCCGAACTCCTGGCCCGGGTCGTCGGGGAGACAGGCAAGGTGTACGCGAGCAACTCCAAGTTCATCCTGGAGCGGTTCGCAGAAAAGCCCTGGGCCGAGCGTCTCCAGAAGCCCATCATGAAGAACGTGGTCCGCGTAGACCGCGAGTTCGACACCCCGCTGCCGCCCGAGGCAAAGGATCTCGACGCGGTGGTGATGGTGCTTTTCTATCACGACACGGTCTGGATGAAGACGGACCGCGACCAGATGAACAAGGCCATCTTCAACGCCCTGCGCTCCGGCGGGGTCTACGGGATCGTCGACCACAGCGCGAAGGCCGGCAGCGGCACGTCCGAGGCGCAGACGACGCACCGAATCGAGGAGAAGGTGCTGCGCGAAGAGGTGGAGCGCGCCGGCTTCAAGCTCGCCAGCGAAGGGAATTTCCTGCGCAACGAGAAGGATACACGCGACTGGAATGCCTCACCCACGAAGGCAGGCGAGCAGCGCGGGACGAGCGACCGGTTCGTGCTGAAGTTCGTGAAGCCGTAGCGCCGGGGTTTCACCCCGGACCCCGAGAAGGGGGCTGTCCGCCCCCTTCACCCCGGACCAGGCACGGCCTGGACCGGGCTCGATGAACTGCGCGATGCGCAGTTCATCGAACAGCCGGTGGCAAGACCGGCGACGACCCTGCCTACCAAGGCCGCAGCGCCGCAAGTTCAGCCGGCAGCACGCCCGTCGCCCGCTTGAAACCCACGTCCGTGGTCTTGCCACGGGCCCGTTGGAAGAACTGCGCGATGCGCAGTTCTTCCACCCCCGGTCCAGGCCGTGCCTGGTCCGGGTCCAGGGGCGGACAGCCCCTGGTCGGGGTCCGGGGTGAAACCCCGGCGCCACGTCCCTAGCTCAGCCGAGCTTCGCGAGGAGGAGTTCGTTCACGCGCTCGGCGTTGGCCTTGCCGCTGGATGCCTTCATCACCTTGCCGACGAAGAAGCCGAGGAGCTTGGTGTTGCCTTCCTTGTAGCGCTTCACCTCGTTCGGGCTCTCGGCGAGGACCTTGTCCACGATGGGCTCGAGTGCCGAGGCGTCTGAGACCTGGCGCATGCCCTTGCGCTCGACGATCGCGCGTGGGGCTTCGCCGCTCGTGAGCATCTCGGCGAGGACCTCCTTCGCGATGGTGGGCGTGATCGTCCGGTCGTCGATGAGGGATGCGAGCTCGCCGAGGGCTGCGCCGCCGAAGGGGAGTGCGCTTGGCTTTTTGCCGTCGAGCTTGCGGGCGAGTTCGTTCACGACGAGGCTCGCTACCGTCTTTGGGCCTGGGTGGGCTGCGACGGCTTGGTCGTAGAAGGCGCGGAGATCGGCGTCCTCGGCGAGCACGATCGCGTCTTCGCGGCCGAGGCCTCGGGACTCGAGCGCCTCGGCGATCGCCCTTGCCTCCGGCGTGAGCTTTCCGAGCCGCTCCTCTGGGCTCGTCTTCACGGCGGGCTTGTCCTCGGCCTTTTTCGCCCGCGGCGCCTCCTGCTTCGGCTCGGCGATCTTTGCCCAGGAGTCCTTGAGTGAGACCGTGCGGTTGAAGACGGGCGCGCCGGGCTTTGCGTCGATCGGGTCGACGAAGAAGAAGCCTTGGCGCTCGAACTGGAAATGCTGCCCGCCCTCGGCTGCGGCGAGGCTCGGCTCGACGGCGGCGCCCTGGATCGTCACGAGCGAATCGGGGTTCAGCCCTGCCTTCCAGTCTTGGCCTTCCTCCACGAGGTCTGGCCGTTCGTCGCGGAAGAGCCGGTCGTAGAGGCGCACCTCGGCCCTCCGCGCGTGCGCCGCGCTCACCCAGTGCAGCGTGCCCTTTACCTTCTTGCCGGCTTGCGCTGCGCCCTCGCGCGTCTCCGGGTCGTACGTGCAGCGGATCTCCGTCACCTCGCCCGTCGCGGGATCCCGCACGACGTCCTTGCACGTCACGATGTACGCGTACCGGAGGCGCACCTCGCGGCCTGGCGCCAGGCGGAACCACTTGTCCGGCGGATCGAGGGTGAAGTCGTCGCGCTCGATGTAGACCTCCCGCGAGAACGGGATCTTCCGGCTGCCGCCTTTGCCGGGCTCGTCCGGGAAGAGCGGCGCCTCGAACTCCTCGACCTTGCCTTCGGGGTAGTTCTCGAGGACGAGCTTGATCGGCCGGAGCACGGCCATCACGCGGCCGGCGCGGCGATCGAGGTCGGCGCGGATGCAGGACTCGAACTTCTCGACCTCGACGGTGCTGTTCGTCTTGGCGACGCCGATCTCCTCGCAGAAGGCGCGTAGCGAGTCCGGCGTGATGCCGCGGCGGCGCATGCCCGCGAGCGTCGGCATGCGCGGATCGTCCCAGCCGCGCACGAGGTTGCCCTTCACGAGCTCGAGCAGCTTGCGCTTGCTCATCACGGTGTACGTGAGGTTGAGCCGCGCGAACTCGTATTGCCGCGGCCGCGCGGGCACGTCGACGTTCTCCACGAACCAGTCGTAGAGCGCGCGGTTGTTGTCGAACTCGAGCGTGCAGATCGAGTGCGTGATGCCCTCGATCGCGTCCGAGAGGCTGTGCGCGAAGTCGTAGAGCGGGTAGATGCACCAGGTGTCGCCCGTGCGGTAGTGGTGCGCCCGCTTGATGCGGTACATCGGCCAGTCGCGCATCTTCATGTTGGGCGAGGCGAGGTCGCCCTTCATCCGCACCACGTGCGCGCCCTCGGCGAACTCGCCCTTGCGCATGCGCTCGAAGAGGTCGAGGTTCTCCTCGATCGAGCGGTCGCGGTAGGGGCTCGGCTTGCCCGGCTCGTTCACCGTGCCGCGGTACTCGCGGATCTCGGCCTCGTTCAGGCTGTCGACGTAGGCCTTGCCCTTCTTGATGAGCTCGACCGCGAATGCGTAGAGGCGCTCGAAGTAGTCGGACGCGTAGAAAAGCTTGTCGCCCCAGTCGAAGCCGAGCCAGCGCACGTCGCGCTGGATGTTCTCGACGTACTCGACGTCCTCCGTCGTGGGGTTCGTGTCGTCCATGCGGAGGTGGCAAACGCCGCCGAACTCGCGGGCGAGGCCGAAGTTCGTGCAGATGGCCTTCGCATGGCCGATGTGGAGGTAGCCGTTCGGCTCGGGCGGGAAGCGGGTCACCACCTTCGTGTGGCGCCCCTTCTCGAGGTCCTCGCTGATGATGGCCCGGATGAAGTTCTGGGCCGCGCTCTCTTCGCGCTCTTCCGGGCGCCTTGTCGTCGTCACGGTGGGCTCTCCAGGGCAAAGCGACGCTCGTGGCCGCTCCGCGGACGCGGGAACCTACTCCACGAGGCGCTTTCCTGCTAGCGCCGCTTGATTCGCTCGATGACGTCCTCGACAGCGGCGGCGATCTCGTCGGGCACCTCTTCCTGGAGGAAGTGGCCCGCCTGGGTGGTCGTGACGCTCGCGCGCGGCAAGACGCGCTGGTGCCGCGCGAGGGCCTTGCCGAGGATCGGATCCCGCTCGCCCCAGACGAGGGCGACGGGCCCGGAGAAGTCGCGGATCCAGGCCTCGACGCGCTGGAGCGCCGGGAGGCTCGGGTGCTCGGGGCTGTCCGGGACCATCCGCGCGAGGGCGAGGGGGCCGATCCGGTCGGCGAGGCTGCGCAGCGGGTAGGTGTAGGCGCGGGCGGTGGTGCCGCGGATCGAGTGGCGATCGCCCTGGGCGATGGCGAGCAGGTTCTGCGGGAAGCCGAGACCCCGGAAGACGACGTCGCTCACGACGGGGACGCGGGCGAAGCGGTGGAACAAGGTGCCCCGCGGGCGCGCCGGGGCGAGGATGGAGGTGTTCGCGAGGACGACGGCGGCGATCCGGTCGGGCACGAGCGAGGCCGCGAGGACGCCGATCGGCCCGCCCCAGTCCTGCCCGACGAGGACGAGGTCCGAGAGGTCGAGCGCCGTGACGAGCTCGGCCACGGCGGCGGCGTGGCGCTCCACGGAGTGGTCTTCGAGGCGGGCGAGCCTGTCGGAGAGTCCGAACCCGAGCAAGTCGGGCGCAATACAGCGCAGCTCGGGCAGGCCGGCGATGACCTTGCGCCAGAGGAACGACCAGGTGGGGTTGCCGTGGACGAAGAGCGCCGGGCGCGCCCGCTCCGGGCCATGGTCGACGAAATGCACGAGCTTGCCGGCGTCGTCCGTGTGTTCGAGCCGGTAGGCGCGGCGGCGCAGGGGCATGTCGGCGGCGAGGAAGCCGGGCAGGGGGGGCGGAGGCGCGAAGGGCATGACGAGGCTCGTTCGTGGGGCTCTCCCGAGCGATAGCCCGAGGGATCCGCGAAAAGCAAGGGAAAGAGCGCGCCGGGAGGGGCGGTCACCTTGGCGCGGAGGGGCTGGCTCGGCTACGAACGAGGGGCGTGCTCTCGCGTCGATCCCTGCTTTTCGGCCTCGCCGGCGCGGGCGCCGCCGCCGCCACGACGGCCCTCGCCCGGAGCCGCGGCGGGCGCGCCGCGCGGCTGCCCGATCCGTTCGGGCCGCTCGTCGCGCTGACGCCGCGGTTTCCCGCCGGCTTCGGGGTGCGGCGGGTCTTCGTGGATCCGGGGCACGGCGCGGCGGGAAACACCGGCAACGCGTCGTGTTTCTGCCGGGAGGAGCAGGATTTCACGATGGCCGCAGGCCGCGCGCTCGCCGCGGAGCTGCGGGCGACGGGGGCGTTCGAGGTGCGCCTCGCCCGGGAGGGGCCGGGGCCCGTGGCGTACCAGGCCCGCGTGGAGGACGCCGAGGCGTGGGGGGCCGAGGTGTTCTTGAGCCTGCACTCGGACGTTCGGGGTCAAACGGGCGAGCGCTGGAACCCCGAGCCCGGCCGCGAATGCGTGGTGAGCCTGGCGGCGCCGGGGTATTCGGTGCTCTGGTCGGACGAGGGGGAGCCGAAGCTCGCCGGCGCGCGCCACGCGCTCGCGCGGTCCGTGGCGCGGCGGATGCGGGAGGCGGGGTTTTCGGCGTACGCGGGCGTGGAGTACGGCGACCTGTACGCGGTGGATCCTGAGCAGCCCGGGGTCTTCGTCGACAGGCATACGCCCGAGCGGCGGATCTTCGTGCTGCGGCGGCCGAAGATGCCCTCGGTGCTGGTGGAGACGCACCACGCGCTCGATCCGCGTGATGCGCGGCGCTGGGACGAGCCGGCGACGCTCGTCGTGTTCGCCTCGGCCGTGGGCGCGGCGCTCGTGGACGTCCTCAGCTCCTAGGGACGCCCGCTACGGCGCGGATGACCCCGCAGGGTCGGTACGCCGGTTGCCGGTGCCTCGCCCGGCGCCCTCGGTGTGTGCACCGGCACGCCACGCGGAAAGGATCGGTCATGGATCGGCGGACGTCCCTCGGGGTGGTGGCAGGTCTCGCAGGCGCGCTCGTGCTCGCGGGGGCAGACGCGCAGGGCGCGAAGGCCGCGGGGGCGTACGGGATGAGCGCGCCGGTCACGGGCTCGGTCGTGGATGTGTTCGGCCATGTGACAGGGCAGCTCGCCGGCACGGTGACGGTCGAGCATTTTGCCGCGCAGAGCGGGCAGCTCGTCGCGAACGGGAAGGTGACGGCGCGGCTCACCGACCTCGCGGGGAACGTGATGGGGACGGTGAGCATCGGGGTCGCGATGGGCGCGTCGATCACGCACGCGACCTGCACGCTCCTCGAGCTCGAGCTCGGGCCGCTCTCGCTCTCGGCCCTCGGCTTGCAGATCGATCTGAGCCGGGTCGTGCTCGTCCTGACGGCGAACGCCGGGGGCGGGCGCCTGGGTCAGCTCCTCTGCACGTTCGCCGATGCGCTCGGCGGGGGCGGGATGCCGCCCTCGCTCGTGGACATGCTGAACGACGTGCTCGTGCTCTTCGCGCGGTAGGGATCAGGTCCCGAGGACGAGGCCGCCGTTCACGTCGATGACCGCGCCGGTGATGTACGAGGCGTCATCACTCGCGAGGAACGCGTAGACCGAGGCGATCTCGTCGGGGTCGCCGAGGCGCTTCAAGGGCGTCTGGCCCGCGATCGCGTCGAGGTTCTCCTTGGGGACCTTGCGGACCATGTCGGTGAGGATGAAGCCCGGGGCGACGGCGTTCACGCGGATGCCGGCCCGACCGAGCTCGCGGGCGAGGGTCTTGGTCAAGCCGATCACGCCGGCCTTCGTGGCGACGTAGTTCGCCTGGCCGAAATTGCCGTAATGGGCGACGACGGAGGCGGCGTTCAGGATGACGCCGCTCTTCTGCTCTTTCATGAAGGCGGCGGCCATCTGGCAGAGCTTGAAGACGGCGGTGAGGTTGACGGCGATGACCTGATCCCAGTCCTCGGCCGAGAGCTTGGCGAGGCTCTTGTCGCGGGTGATGCCGGCGTTGTTGACGAGGACGTCGATGCCCTTCTTGTCGCGCACGGCCTGCTCCAGGGCGGCGAGGCCCTCGGGGCGCGAGACGTCGGCCGGGATGTAGGTCATGCGCTCGGGGAAGGCGGAGGCGAGGTCGGCGCGCTCGGCGGGCACGACGTCGTTCAGAAGCAGCTCCGCGCCCTCCTCGTAAAACCGCGTCGCCGTGGCGCGACCGATGCCGCTCGCCGCCCCCGTGATGAGCACCTTCTTGCCGGACAATCCTCGCATCACTTCCGTCCTCCGTCATGCTGCGGCGCACAACGGTACGCGCAGGCAGATCGAGCCCCTGCCGGGGGCGCGCGCCCGCAGCAGGGCGTAAAATGGGGCTGAGCTGATCGATAGGGGATCGAGCAGCCAGTCGCCGGTCAGCGTAGGGCGGCGCGGGGAGGGGCGTCAAGGAATTTCATGTTGCGGCGCAGCATGCCGAGGGAGGTGGCGCCGCCGGTCGGGCGCCATGGCGGCGCCATGCTTTTTCGATCACGTCGCGCGGTGTTTCCCTGCGATTCTCGTCGGGCACGGCGCTCGCTCAGGGCCCGGGCATGGCGGGGAGCGAGGAGGACGACGAGGAGGACGGCGACGACGACGTCGACCTGACCCTGCGCCACGTGTCGCAAAAGCTCCCGCTGGCCCTGGCGAGGGCATTTTCAAGGACACGCGCGCCGATCACGTCGGCGACGTGGTCCGAGACGCAGCTCACCTCGCGCCAGCGGCGGCTCGATCGGGCGCTGCTCGTCAAGGCGGGGAGCGAGGAGCGGCTGCTCCACGTGGAATGGTCGCTCGTGATGCCGCGCGACCTGCCATGGCGGGTCTTCGAATACCACGTGATGACGGCCATGGCGCTGCGGGACGAGGCGCGCGCGAAGGGGGCGCAAAGGCTTCCGTGCATCGAGAGCGTCGTCGTGCTCCTGTCCGGTCGGGACGACCCCTGGCCCGAGGAGGGGGAGTATCGCACCTCGTCCGAGGAAACGGGTTTTTCCGGGGTGCGTTTCCGGATCGAGCCGGTCTATCAGCGGACGGTGGCGGAGCTCGAACGCAGGGCGGCCGAATCCGCGAGCCCGCTGTGGACGCTCTTCACGCCGCTCGCCCGGGACGCGGATCCAGCCAAGATGCGGCGAATCCTCGATAGACTCCGCGAGGGCAGTTCGGCGGAGAGCTTCGAGGAGATGGGGGTCGCGATGGCCGTACTGGCTCGGCTCAACAAGCGTGACACCACGCTGCGCCGTGTGATACGCTCCTGTTTGCCGAGGGTGCTCGTCATGAAAAACTGGATCTATCGCGAGGGTCGAGAGGAAGGCCGAAAGCTCGGACATATCGAGGTCGCCGCCAGCCTGATCGAGCGGCGCCTCGGGCGGACGTTGTCCGCAGAGGAATGCGCGCGCCTGGCCCTGCGGATCGGCAAGCGGGAGAACAGACTCCGGCTCGTGGATGCGGTCCTCGACCTGTCCACGCCGGACCTCGAAGTTTGGCTCGCCGCACCCGTCGACGGATGAACCCCGAGGCGCGGCGCCCCCTCATTCCTCTTCGATCAAAATCCCGAACCCCGGATCCTCGTAGAGCCGGTCGAAGACCTGGGCGAATTTTTTCTCGATGGTCTTGCGTTTCACCTTGAGCGTGGGCGTCACCTCGTCCTCCTCGAGGGAAAAATCCCGTTCGAGCAGGTGAATCCGCTTGATGCCCTCCACGCGCGCGAGCTTCGTATTCGCGCGGCGGACCGCCGACGCGATCCGCTTTTGCACCTCTGGATCGGTCGTGGCCTTCTCCATCACCGGCGCGAGCCCCGGCGGACGGGAGAGCGGGCTCGCCAGAAGGGCGCGGCGTAACGCGTCGGCTTGCGCGTCCCCGAGGTGGCCACGCGCCTTCGCCCATTCCACGGCTTCGAGCGGGTGAATCGTCACGATCGCCGTGCAATAGGGCCGCCGGTCGCCGTGCGCGTGCACCTGGCTGATGAACGTGTCGCTCGCCTTGATCTCGTTCTCCACGTTCGCCGGGCTGATGTTTTTCCCGCCTGACGTGATGATGAGGTGCTTTTTGCGATCGACGATGAACACGAAGCCATCCGCGTCCTTCCTGCCGATGTCGCCCGTGTGCAGCCAGCCCTCCTCGTCGATCATCTCCCGCGTCGCCTCGGGGTTCTTGTAATACCCCTTGAACACGTTCGGGCCACGCACGAGGATCTCGCCGTCCTCCGCGATCTTGTCCTCGACGAACGGGAGCGCGCGGCCGACGGAGCCGAGGCGGACCTGGTCGGGGCGATTGCCGTGCGTGACGACCGTGGCCTCGGTCATGCCGTACATCTCGTAAATGGGCAGGCCCGCCGCCCAGAAAAACGCGAGGATCGGCCGCGGGATCGGCGCCGCCCCCGTGATGAAACGTTTGACCCGGCCGCCGAACACCTCCCGGACCCGGGAAAACACGAGCTTGTCGGCCACGCGATGCGCGAGCCTCGCCGGGAGCGACGGCTCGTCCCCGCGTTGCCAGGCCTCCACGACCACGAGGGCCGCCGATTCGGCCCACCGAAAGACCTTCTTTCGCGCCGGCGGGGCTTTGTCGACCTCGGTCTGGATGCGGGCGTAGGCCTTTTCGAAGATGCGCGGGACGCTGCCGAAGAGCGTCGGGCGCACCTCCTTGAGCTCCTCCAGCACCGCGGGCACGCTCGTCGCGTACGCGGTGGCGATGCCGAAATCGATGCGGCCCCAAAACGCGAGGATCCGCTCGGCCGCGTGCGCCATCGGCAAGAACGAGAGCGAGATGTCCGAGCGCGAGAACGCGTTGAAATGGACGCCCCCCAGCGTCACGAGGATGTTGCGGTGCGAGATCATCGCGCCCTTGGGCGGGCCGGTCGTGCCGCTCGTGTAAATGAAGAGCGCCGTGTCGTCGGGGTCGATGGCCTCGACGCGGGCCGCGACGAGGGACGCGTCGCCCGGCGCTTCGAGGGCCTCGTCCCAGCCCATCAGCCACGCATGCTGGCGCAAGGTCTCTTCGAGGCCCCGCGTGTCCCACACGACGACGAGCTCGAGCTTCGGGACCTCGTGCTTGACGGCGAGGATCTTCTCGACCTCGTCCTTGCCCTCGACGAACACGACCCGCACGTCCGCGTGATCGAGGACGTACGCGAGTTGCCCCGGGGCGAGCGTGGGGTAAGCGCCGACCGTGACCACCGCGGCGAGCTGCCCGCCGACATCACAGATGCACCACTCGGGGCGGGTGCTGCCGACGATGCCGATCTTGTCGCCGGGCGCGAGGCCACGCTTCGCGAGGAAGGTCGCGAGGGCCATGGCGCGCGCCTTGAACTCGGCCCAGGTCGTGGACCTCCATTCCCCGTTTTTTTTCGCCTTCCAGGCGACGGCCGTCGGCGTGGCGGCGGCGCGGCGCAAGAAGAGGTCGGCCAAGGACCGCGCCTCGTTCGCGAGCGGTACGGCGGGATCGGGCGGCGGGACGACACGATCGAGCATGAGCTCAGCCTCCGGCAGGTGCCTTCACGAAGGAATCGAGGAGCGCGACGAGGGCCTCGGGCGCTTCGAGGTTCGGCGAGTGGCCCACGTCGGGGACGACCTCGTGGCGCGCGCCGAGCAGATCCGCGGTCCGCGCGCCCACCTCGCGCGTGGAGAGCATGTCGCGCGCGCCGCTGACGACGAGCGCCGGCACGCCCGCGAGCGCGCGGAGCCGCTCGCCGGGCGCCCAATCGCGGAGCGCGTCGAGCGTGGCCAGCGTCGCCTCGGGGGCTTGCTGGTGGCTCGCGGCGACGAGCTCCTGGAAAAACGCGTCGTTCGGCGCCGTGGGCGCGATGCCCCGGAAGGCGGCGGCGAAGATGGCGAGGTTCTCCTGGGCGAGGCGCTGGCGGTCCGGGACGTGGTAGGCGCGCGGCATGCCGTCGGGCCAGGCGGGCGCGACGAGCGTGAGGGAGCGGGCGCGGGCACGATCGGCGAGCGCGAGCTCGAGGACCACGGCCGTGCCGAGCGAATGCCCCACGAGGTGCGCCGCGGGTAAGCCCAGGGCGTCCATCAAGACGGCGAGGTCCTGGGCGAGGCGGGAGACGCTGTAATCATGTGGCTCGGCGCGGGTCTGCCCCCGGCCGCGGAGGTCGGGTGCGACGGCGCGGTAGCGCGCGGGCAAACGGTCGAAGACGGGGCGCCAGAAGAGGCTCGTGGTCCAGTTGCCGTGCACGAACACGAGGGGCTCGCCGTGTTCGTCCCCGCGCGTCGACCAATGGATCGTGAGTGATCCGGATTGGAGGGAGGGCATACCGGCATCATCTTCGACCCGCGGCCCTTCGTCTATGCGCTTCGACGATTGGGCTGCGCAAACCCCCATGCCCCTTGCGTACCCACCACGCGCCCCCTAAGCAGGCGCCATGAAGAGCCTTCGAGTTGGATCGGTCGTCTTTGCGGTGCTCGTGGGGGCCGCGGCGCTCGTCGGTTGCGACGGTGGCTCGCAACCTCCGACGTCACCAAAAGCCGGGACGGATCCGGCCGGGGGAGCCGCGGCCCAGGAGGGCCCGAAGGGGAGCCTGCACGATTTCAAGATGAAGACGATCTTCGGGGAGGAGCGCTCGCTCGGCGACTTCCGGGGCAAGGTCGTGCTCGTGGTCAACACGGCCTCGGAGTGCGGCTACACGCCGCAATACGCGGGCCTCGAGAAGCTGCACGAGCGCTTCGAGGCGAAGGGCTTTTCCGTGCTCGGCTTCCCCTCGAACGACTTCGGCGCGCAGGAGCCCGGCACCGACGCCGAGATCGCCACGTTCTGCACGAGCAAGTTCGGCGTGAAGTTCCCCATGTTCTCGAAGATCACCGTGAAGGGGAGCGACAAGCATCCGCTCTACACGTTCCTCACGCAGGCCGCGCCGGCGGGCGAGGTGAAGTGGAACTTCGAAAAATTCCTCGTCGGCAAGGATGGCGGGGTGAAAGGGCGCTTCCCGTCGGCCGTCGAGCCCGAGGACGAGAAGCTCGTCCTCGCCATCGAAAAAGCGCTCGGAAGCTGAGCCCGCTCGGCGGAACGGCTTCCCACCCTCGCTTCGATCGAACAAGATCCCGGACATGACGCTCGACGAGGAGCTGCTCGATGCGGCCCGCCGCGGCGACGAGGCGCGCGTGACGGACGCGCTCGCACGTGGGGCGAACGTGGACGCGACGCGGAGGTACACGACGAGCGTCGATCGCGAGGTGATCGAAGGGACGGCCTCGGCGTTGATGCTCGCGATCATGAACGGGCACGACTGCGTCGCCGAGCTTTTGATCGAGCGCGGCGCCGATCCCGACGCCGCCGACGAGCTCACGGGCCGCACGCCGCTCGTGGAGGCGGCCGCGCGCGGAGAAATCAGCGTCGTGGAGGCGCTCATCGACGGCGGCGCGAGCCTCGACGCGCGGGACGCGAGGGCGAATGAGAACGCGGTGACGGCGGCGGCCGCGGGTGGACACGCGGGGATCGCGCGGCAGCTCGTCGAGGCGGGCGCGCCGATCGAGCCGCGGGCCTTCGAGGAGGCGACGCGGCGCGGGAAGCTCGACCTCGCGGCGTTTTTCGTGGATCGCGGGCTCGATCCAGACAAGACGGAGGCGCTCGAAGGGGCCGCGACCGCGGGGCGCGTGGACGTGATCCCGTGGCTGCTCGCGCGCGGCGTGGACCCGAGAAAACACGGGAGCGCGGCGCTGCTCGCGGCGGCGAGCGCGGGCCAGGCCGAGGCCGTGGAGCTGCTCGTCGCGGCCGGCGTGCCGATCGACGCGACGACGAGCTACGGCTGGATGCCGCTGCACCTCGCGGCCTACAACGGCGACACGAAGACCGTGCGCGTGCTGCTCGCGCTCGGCGCCGATCCACGCGCCGACGACGGGACGGGCAAGACGGCGCTCGACTGGGCGCGCGAGGCGGGCAAGGCCGAGAGCGCCCGGCTGCTCGAAGAAGCGCTCAGAAGGTGAGCACGAGCTTGCCGACGGTGCCGCCGCCTTCGATCGCGCGGTGCGCGTCGGCCACGCGCTCCACGGGGAACGTCGTCACGGGCGGCGCCGTGATGCGGCCCTCGTCGATCCAGCCGACGAGCTTCGTCATGTACTCCTCGAGCAAATCCTTCCTGTGGAAGAGGTAGGAGAGGTTGAACGCGAGCACGCTCTTGTTGTCGTTCGTCAGGTCGAGGGGGTTGTAGCGGGGGGTGCGCAGCCAGTCGCGGGCGAGCTTGAGCCAGTTCGGCCGGCCTCCCTTGCGCGGCATCATCGTGTGGAAGCCGTAGACGACGAGCTTTCCGGCCGAGGCGAGGTGGCGGTAGCTCTCGCCGAGCGTCTCCACGCCGTTCGCGTCGAACACGGCGTCGTAGCCCTCGGGCGCGAGGCGCTCGGCCACGGCCCAGAGCGGCTCGACGCTCTTGTCGATGACCGCGTCGGCCCCGAGCTTGCGCGCGACGGCGACCTTGTGGCTCGCGCCGACGACGCCGACCACGCGGCAGCCCGCGATCTTGCCGAGCTCGACGAGCGCGCTGCCCACGCCGCCCGCCGCCGAGTGGACGAGCAGGTTCATGCCGCGGCGCACGTTCGCGAGCTCGAAGAGCGCGTAATACGCGGTCAGGAACACCGAGGGGAAGCCCGCGGCCTCGGCGACGGAAAAACCTTTCGGCAGGGGAAACACCTGGTGTGCGGGGATCGCGGCGCGGCTCGCGTAGCCGCCGAACCGGTGGACCGCAAAGACGGGCGTCCCCGGCGCGGGCCCCGCGACGCCTTCGCCGAGGGACGCGACCTTGCCGGCGACCTCGAAGCCGGGCGTGATGGGCCAGCCGACGTATTTCTTCGCCGACTCGTAGAGGCCCATGCGCACGATGCAATCGGCGTAGTTCACGCCCGCGGCCTCGACGTCGACGAGGATCTCGCCGGGACCCGGGCTGGGATCCGGGTGCTCTTCGAGCTTCAACCGATCGTAGCTGCCGGGCCCATGGATCACGACCTTTCGCATGGGCCCACGCTAGCCTGCGGGCAGGCTCAGCGCGAGGGCTGCCCGACCGGGAGCGCGACGATCGTTTTGACGCTCTTCTCCTTCAGGTCGAAGAAGACGATGTCGTTCGAGTCCGCGTCGTCGAGCACGAGCCGGTCGCGCGTGGGCAGGATGTTCACGTGCTCGGGCGTGAACGTCGTCTCCACCTGGGTGATCTCGCCGGCCGCGAGATCCAGCCGGAAGAGCGACTGATCGTCGACGGCCCACATCTCCTTGTGGCCGACGCGGCTCACGAACTCGGTGAGGCCCACGGAGGGGCCCTCCATCTGCGTGGATTTGTCCTGGTCCACGTCGTAGAGCACGAGCCGCTGATCGCCGTCCGAGGAGGCGACGACGACGAAATTGCCGTCGCGGCTCACGAAGTACGAGAGGCCGCCCTCGATCGTCACGGGCTCCGGATCGACGTCGAGCGTCGCGGCGTCGACGAGCCAGAGCTCCTGGTTCTCGTTCATGTCCTGATCGCCGTAGGACACGATCGTCGAGCCGTCGGGCGTGAAGCCCACGGGGCCACGCGCGCCGGGGACCTCGCGCAGCGCCTTCGTCGCCGGTTCGAGCACGAGCAGCTCGTTCGTGTAGACGATCGCGTCATTCGGTTGGACCTCGGCCTTGCGGACAGGAAAGACGATGTACTTGTCGTCCGGGCTCATGCCGACCCACGTGAACGAGGCCCCGATGTCCGCGGTGATGTTCGGCACCTCGATGTCGAACAGGGGCGCCGCCCAGAAGGAGCCGCCCGCCTCGACCTCGAATTCGCGGCTCACGACCTCCTGCATCGACCACGCGAGGAGGCGCGCGCGCGGGGCGGGCGTGTTTTGATCGTAGAAGACGATCGCCACGAGCGTGTCGCTCTTGTTCAGGAACATCGCTTCGAGCCCCTCGCCGTCGTGCGGGATCACGTGCCGGTCGAGGGTGTCGGCTTCGAGGATGTGGATCGGGGTCTTCTCCGAGGTGTTGTCCGCGACGCCGATGAACTTGCGGCTCGGGCTCATGCGGGTGCCGTTGTACCGGACGTCGAGGTCCACGCTCTTCTTCAGCACGAGCGTCTCGTGATCGTAGAGATCGAGCCGATCCTTGTCGCTCGCCTCGCTCATCACGAGCAGGCCCGAGGCCGGGAAGAGCAGGCGCGGATCGTCGCGGCCGGTGAGATTCGCAGCCTCGCGCACGAGGCCCGTGTCGGGGTCGATCGCGAAGAGCGTGCTCGCGGGGATTTTTCCGGGCTCCGCCGCGTTCGTGGTGTCGCTGGCGAGGACGAAGGACGTCTCGGTGCGGTCGTCGACCGCGATGGCGCCGTTGCCGAGCCAGGTGTCCTGGCCCGGGTTGTTCTCGCCGAGCGAGAGGCCCGTGCAGCCGGTGAGGGCGAGCGTCGAGGCGAAGGCAAGGTAGGGAAGTCGAAGCATGCAAAGTCCTCCTGAAAGCGCGTCGCGCGGGCCCGCGGTCGGCAAAAAAGGTGCCACCGCCGGCCCGTGACCACCGCCCGGGGACGGGGAGGACAACACGCGGCGTACACGCGGCGCCTCCCTGACAACGACGTCATGTTCCCGGAGCGCGCTTTTTACGGCGGTGCGCCTCGGCGGCCGAGCGGAGCAGGCCCGTCCGCGGACAAACATAGAAGGATTGCCAGAGGCCATGGCTGCGAAGCGGGAAGAACTCCTCCCGCCGCGGGCCGCGGCCGTCGGGCGCGTAGGGAATGCCGTCGATGACGACGGGGTTCCGCTCGACGAACTGGAGGACGTGATCAAAGACGTGCTTCTGCACGGCGCTGTTCGGCGAGAGGGACGCGCGGATCTCCGACCACACGGCGTCCCACGGGCGGCCCACGCGGCGCGCGAGGAAGCGCCGGAGCGGGGCGAGGTTCTCGTTCAGATCCCGCGTGCGGCCGCGGTACTTCATGCCCTCCTTGAGCGGCGCGGCCTCGGGATCGGCCTTCATGCGCGTCGCGTAGCGCCCCTTGCCCGCGCCGCGCCCGCGGCCCCAGTCGTACCGCGGCCGCTCGATGATGAGTTCGAACATGTCTTTTCGCATCGTTTACCCCTGAAACGTCACGTCTCCACGAGCGCGCCCTCTTGCGAGAGCGCGTACGAGCGCACCGGCGCGCCTCGTTCGAGCCGCGCGTGCGAGGACCAGCGCGCGGCCTCCTTCGCGGCCGCCGCGCGCGCCGACCGCGCCCGGAGCAGCGCCGCGATCCGCGCGAGCGCGCGCCGCAGGTTCGCCCGCTGCGATCGCTCGTCCGCGACGCGCACGACGATCCCCGTCGGCACGTGCTTCGCGCGGACCGCCGTCTCCGTCTTGTTCACGTTCTGCCCGCCGGGGCCGCTCGCTCGCATCGTCGTCACCTCCACGTCGCGCGGGTCGATCGCGGCGCCGTCGTCCGCGCCGAGGTCCTCGTCCTCGTGCAGCACGACGGACGCGTACCAGCGCTTGCGGGCGGCTTTTCCGCGGCCTTTGCTCCGCGCGACGAGCGCGTGCGTGCCGACCTCGCCTTCGAGGAGCGCACGATCCCCCGCGGCGACGAGCTCCACCGAGAGGGGAGACAACTCGTCGCCGTGGGTCACCGTCTCCTCGACGACGAGGCCACGCGCCGCGCACGCGTCCGCGAGCCGCGCCGCGAGGAGCGCGACGAACCGGCGCACCTCCACGGGCCCGTAGCCGGCCGTCACCTGCACGACGAGCCTTTTCATTGCTTCACCGTGACGAGCGGCACGAGCGAGGCGATCGGCGCGGCGAGGCCCTCGTCGACCAGGCTCGCGACGACCGGCTCGATCGGCTTGTAGGCGTCGGGGTGCTCCTCGTAGAGCAGGTCCGCGTCGTCGCACACGATGCGGCCCCCGTGCGCCGTGCGGCCGAGCTCGGCCCGCTTGTACCGCGTGGCGAGCTTGGCCCGCGCCTCGGTGCGGGTCATGCGGCGGCCCGCGCCGTGCGCGACCGACGCGAGCGCGCCCTCGTGCCCGTGGCCGAGGAGCACCCAGGAAGGCGCGCCGCGGCTGCCGAGCACGACCGTGGCCTCGCCGCGGCTCGCGGGCGCGGCGCCCTTGCGGTGGATCCACACGGGACAACCCGCGATGTCCTCGCGCCGGATCGTGTTGTGCACGATGTCGAGGACGCCGCGCACCTTGTCCCGGCGCAAGGCCGCGAGCGCGCGGAGCAGCCGGCAAGCGACGAGGAAGCGGTTCGCCTGCGCGAACCGCACCGCGCCCGCGAGATCCGCGAGGTAGACGTCGATCGCCTCGCCCGTGAGCGTGGCGTCGCCGTAGCGGCGCCCGATCTGCGCGCCGAGCCCCCGCGAGCCGGTGTGCACGAGCGCGACGAGGCCGCCTTTTTCGAGGCCCATCGCGTCCGCCGTGGCCTCGTCGCGCACCTCGGTGACGCGCGTGATCTCGGCGAAGTGGTTGCCGCTGCCGATGCTGCCGAGCGCGCGGCCGTGCGAAGGATCGCGGTAGGCCGCGGGATCCCCGCTCGGGCCGAGGTCGAGCTCGCGCTCGCATTCGGCCATCGCGGCGATGTCGTCCGGCACGTGCGCGACCTCGGTGAGGCCCTTCGCGCCCTTGTGCCAGCAGGCGTCGAAGACCTCGAGGGGGTCGCAGTCTTCGAGCAGGTCCTCGTCCATCGCGGTACGGACGCGGCGCTCGAGTTTGTCCACGGCGCGCGGCGAGGCGGTCGTGGCGAAGAGGAGCACGCCGCACCCGGCGTCACCGCCGACGAGGTACGGCAGCACGCGCTCCTCGAAGGCGAACGCGGCGCCGATGGGCCCGCGTCCGGAATGAAGGTCAGGCATGCCCGCGGCGCGCACGCAGCCGGGGAGCTCGGCGACGCGCGTGAACTGCGTGATGGCGTCGCCCTCCATCCAGACATCGGGGCGGGCGAAGATGCGGGCGTGCGGGGGAAGGGTCGGTTGGGGGAGAGAAGAAGTGCCCATGGCTGGTATCTCGAACTGCGCGTTGATTGACTTCGCGGACCCCTAGTGCGGAAAGCGTGCCAGCCCGATTTCGCGGGAATTTCGGGGGTGGCTGCGGCGAGGTGGTGCACGGTGCATCAGAAGGACGGTGCATGGCGCACCATGGATGGTGTACGATGCACCAGGTGAAGCGGGCGCTCCTGACGTGGTCGGATGCGGGGGTGACGGGGAGGGCGCCGTCCCACCACGCGCCGCGGCCGTCGAGTGATCGGGGGCCGGTGCTGCGGCTGCTCGATCAGGACGAGAGCCGCTACGAGGTCGCGTGGGTGCTGACGATCCCCGAGGGCGAGGCGCCCGCGCGCTCGCTCTGCCGCTCGATCGAGGCGCGGATCGGCAAGGTCGAGCTCGTGATCGTCCCGGTCACCGACCCTTCCGATTACGGGATGCTCTTCCGCGCGCTCGGTCCGCTCGTGGGGCGGGCGAAGGCGGAGCTTCTGGCCGCGAACGTGGCGCTCGACGTCCTGCTCTCGGCGGGCACGCCCCAAGCGCAGACTTTGTGGGTGATCCTGGTGCAAGCGGGCCTCTTGCCCGCGCGGATGCTCCAGGTGATCCCGCCCGCGTTCGTGCCCGTGCCGCACCCGAAGGCCGTGCGCGAGGTACGGCTCGACATCGAGGGGTTTCCGGAGATCCGCGCGCTGCGCGACGAGCTCGCCCGGCTCCGGGCCGCGGCGCAAAAGGGCGCCTCGTCGCTGCTCGGCGAGAGCGCGCCGATGGTGGAGCTGCGGGCGAAGATCGAGCGGGTGGGGGCGAGCGATGCGCCCGTGCTGGTGCTCGGGGAGACGGGCACGGGCAAGGAGCTCTGCGCGCGGGAGATCCACGCGCTCTCGCCGCGGAAGGACGGCCCGTTCGTGGCGGAGAACTGCTCGGTGTTCGCGGAGGGCGTGCTGTCGAGCGAGCTCTTCGGCCACGAGGCGGGCGCGTTCACGGGCGCGGGGAAGCGGCGCCGCGGCGTGTTCGAGCAGGCGCACGGCGGGACGCTCTTCCTCGACGAGATCGGCGAGATGCAGCCGCGGGTGCAAGCGGCGCTCCTGCGCGTGCTGCAGGAGGGGACGCTGCGGCGCGTGGGCGGCGAGGGGAAGGTCGACGTCGACGTGCGGATCGTGGCCGCGACGCACCGGGAGCTCGGGGCGATGGTGAAGGCGGGCGCGTTCCGGGAGGATCTTTATTATCGGCTACGAGGGGCGACGCTCTTGGTGCCGCCGCTGCGCGCGCGGCCAGGGGACGTGGAGCTGCTCGTGGAGTCGTTCCTCGCGGAGATCCGGGGGAAAAAGGGCGGGCGGCGGCTGCGGGTGACGCGCGAGGCGATGCGGGCGCTCGCGAGCCACGTGTGGCCGGGGAACGTGCGCGAGCTCAGGGCCGAGGTGATGCGCTGGGCCGTGTTCTGCGATGACGTGGTGAACGTGTCGGATCTGGCCCCGGAGATCCGCGGCGGAGGCGGGAGCGGGAGCGGGAGCGGGAGCGGAAGCGGAAGCGGAAGCGACGGCGGGAGCGGGAGCGAAAGCGGGGTGCGGCCGCTCCGGGACGTGGTCGAGGCGGCGGAGCGTGCGGCGCTCGTGGCCGCGCTCGCGGCGGAGGGCGGCAACCTGAGCCGCGCCGCGCGGGCGCTCGGGATCGACCGGAATACGCTGAAGCGAAAGATGCGGGCGTTCGAAATGGCGGGCGCCGACGAGGGCTAGCTTAGCAGCCTGTGGACTTATCTGCTGCGCGCCCCGAATCGTCGGTCGACATCGCTCGAAATCCTTCAGGATTCCTCGCTCCGTCGCCCTAGCTTCGGGGCGCTCGCGACGATCATTCCACAGGCTGCTAGAACCGAGCGCCGCCGTGCGCCGAGGCCGCGTCGATGCACGAGTTGAGGGCGTCGCGCTCGTCGTTGCACACGTCGTTGTTGTCCTTCTCGGTCGTGTACCGGGCATCCGTCTCGTTGCACGTGCCCTGCTCCTCGATGCACGTCGTATAGGTCACCCAGGCGTCGCCGCAATCGTAGGCGTCCGCCACGTTCTCCTGCGTCGCGAGCTGCTCGCAGGTCTGGATCTCGCTCTCATCGCTGCAGTGCTCGCACTCACAGATGATGTCGCAGATGACCTGCGCCCGGGAGCACCCCACCGAAGCGGAGGCGAGCCCCAGGAGGAGAGCGGCATTCACGAGGATCGTTCGAATCATGCTCCTACCTCCTTCAATTGCAGCGCGAAAGCGCGTTCCGCTCGGCTTCGCAGGCGTCCGCGTCGGAGATGGCGAAGGCCTTCACCTCGCATTCCCCGTCGCTGTTGCAAATCGCGTTGCCGCCGCAGTCGCTGCTTTGCGTGCACGTCCCCCCCGAGGGGTTGCTCGTGCACTGGAGCAAGGGCTCGGTGCACGCGGCGAGCGTGTCGAACTCGTCCCCGCAGCCGATGCCGTGCGCGGTGTCGCGTGCCCCCTCGTACGACGCGATGCAGGCGTCGATGTCAGCGTCGTTGCCGCCGAAACACGCCTCCTGCGCCTCGCACGTCCCCGCGATGTCAGGCCCACACCCCGTCCCGAGGACCAAGACGAGGCCGAGCCCCGCGAAAAGCAAGTGTTTCTGGTTCATCCCTGGCTCCTTCCGCGAGTATAGACGTTTCGACGCCAAAGGAACGCAATTTCCGTCGGGGTGGGCAAAGTCCCAACGATGGAAACTCGAATGACCACTCCCCGATCGCAGCCTGGGAAATCGAAGGACCAGCCGGCGAGCGCTCACTCGATACGGAAGCCGCCGTGCGCCGACGCCGCCAAGATGCAGTTGTGGAGCCCCAATCGCTCTGCGGCGCATCGGTCCTTGATGCCGTTTTCAATTGCCGAGAACTCGGCCATGGTCTCGTCGCAGGTGCCTTTTTCCTCGACGCAGATCGTGAATGCCAACCATGCATCACTACAGCCGTACGCGTCTGCCATGTCCTCCTGACGAGAGTATTCTGCGCACATCGTGATCTCGCCATGGTCGCTGCAGTGCCTGCAATCGCAGACGAGCTCGCAGAGCACCTGCGCGCGGGAGGAGCAGTCGGCCGACGCGCCGACGAGGAAAAGAAGAAGGAGGGTCTTCCCCAAGAGATTTCGATGCATGTGCCTGCCTCACCACCGGGAACAATTCTCATACGCGTTCTGCTCCGCCTCGCAGGCGTCCCGGTACGACTCGGGGAGGTCGAACGAGCTCCGCTTGCAGGTCCCATCGCTGCATACGCCTTGGAGGCTGCAGTCCGCGTTCGACGTGCACGTGTTCCCCGCGTCCATGGTCGAGCACGCGAGCAAGGGCTCCCTGCACGCGAAAGACATGTCGAACTCCTCGACACAGCCGACGCGGGACGCCCGATCGCGGTTGGCCTCGTAGAACGCGATGCAGGCGTCGAGGTCGGCCTCGTTCCCGCCGAAACACGCCTCCCGTGCCTCGCACATCGCCGCGATGTCGGGCCCGCATCCGGTCGCAAACGCCGCGACGAGGCCGACGCCCACAAGAAGGAACATCTTACATCCCATTCTGGCTCCTAACCCAAATGACCACCCGTCACCGCGGACGCGGTGTACGGACGAGCTTGTCGAGCAATCGTTCCAGCACCACCTCCGGCGCGTCGCAAAGGCCCACGTGCACCGCCGACGTCTGGATCATCGTGCTGCGCGTGGCGACGAGCCAGGAGAATCGCTCGCCCCGCGGGAGCAGCCCAATCGGCCCCGCGTCGCGCCCGCCCTCGCAGATCCGCGGGATGGCCGCGAGGTGGCGGCGCACGGCGTCGAGGTCCACGTCCGGCGCGAGCGCGAGCAGCCGCGCCTCGTCGAGCTCGATCCGCGCGCCGAGGTACTCATGCTCGGCGCAATGAAGGAGGACGCCCGCATTGATGCATTCGCCCCGCTCGACGCGGGGGACGACGCGCACAATGGCGTACTCAAACGAGTTCGGCACGGGCACGCTCAGCCTCCGCGAGGATCAAAGGGAGCGCGGCGAGCCGCGCCGAGAGCCACGCGCCATACGCCGCGCGGTGGGCGTCGGGAGACACAAATCCCATGTCGTCCGTGAGGAACTCGTCCGGGATCGCCTGCGCGACCCGCGCGAGGAACGCCTCCGACCACGAGGCCCGGAGATGCGCCGCGGCCTCGGCGAGCTTGCTCGCCCAGGGCAAGAGGACGTGCTTGCGCACGAACGTGAACGGATCCCGGCTCTCGGCGAGCGGATCGGCGGGGCCCCAGCCGTGGTGGAAATAAAGCGACGCGCCGTGATCGATGAGCCAGATCGCGCGGTGCCAGGTCAAGAGGTTCGGGTTTTTCGGCGTGCGGTCGACGTTCGTGACGAACGAGTCGAAGAGCACGAGGCGCGAGGCGAGGGCCGGATCCGGCGTCGGTCCCGCGACGGGATCAAAGGTGACGCTGCCCGGCAGGTAATCGAGCGCGAGGTTCAAGCCCACGCTCGCGTCGAGCAGGTCGCTGATCTCGCGGTGCCGCTCGGCGCGGCCGAGCTCCGCGTCGAGCGTGATGAGCACGAGCTCGGGGACGGCGAGGCCCGCGGCGCGCGCGAGCTCGCCCGCCACGAGCTCGGCGATGAGCGCCTTCGGCCCCTGGGCCGCGCCGCGGAGCTTGACGACGTACAGCCCCTCGTCGTCGGCCTCCACGAGCGCAGGCACGGACCCTCCCTCGCGCAGCGGGGTGACGTACCGGACAGCGTTGACAGTGCGCAGCATGTGCGGCGCAGTCTAGAAGCACTGTGCCACGAGAGACAATTTTAGTTCTCCGCCGGCACCCAGGTCTGGCCACTCTCGCACTCCGCCTTCGCGGTCGCCTCGTCCGGGTACTTGTCGTCGCCCTTGTAGTACCAGTTCGTCTGCTCGTGGCCGTCGATGTTGCTCGACTGGCAGCCGCCCCAAGCATCCGAGAGGTCGCAGACCGCGCCCTCCTCGTACGATCCGCTCATCGTCGCCGCCTTCAGCGTCGCGCAGACGCCCTCGAACGTGATGAGCGAGGGGCCCTTGAAGTTACGAATGTCGGTACACTGCGGCCGGTCGGGGCGGAGGTCACAACGAGCCTGCCGCGTGCCGAGCGGCGCCTGATCGAGGAGGTCCCCACACGCGAGGGTGCCGAGGATCGGGAGGAGAAAGAGAATCGTTCGCATCATAGCGATATCGCACATCCACAAGCCCGAGGGATAGATCCTGCCGCAGCCAGAATCCTGACGGTCGCAGACGCGGCAGCCTTCGCAGCGTCGTGGCAAAGCCGCTTCGCCGGCAGCGCGCTTTCCCCATGCCGCACCACGCGCTAAGGAGGCGAGGCCATGACCCTCCGCGGCTTCACGATCGACGGTTTCCTCCTCGCGCTGATCGCCGTCGTGGCCCTCGCCCTCGTAATGCCCGGGCCCGGCGCGACAGGCGGCCTCCTGCACATGAACGAGGTCGCGACCTACGGCGTCGCCGTGGTCTTTTTCCTCTACGGCCTGACCCTCGCGCCAGAAAAGATGAAGGCCGGCATCAAGCACTGGAAGCTGCATCTCTGCGTGCAACTCTGCACGTTCGTGCTCTTCCCGGTGGTGGTGCTGCTCGTCGGCGCGCCGCTCAAGCGTTTCCTGCCGCAGGAAGTCTGGATCGGCTTCTTCTACACCGCCGCGCTGCCCTCGACCGTCTCCTCGTCCGTCGCGATGACCTCACTCGCCCACGGCAACGTGCCCGTCGCCATCTTCAACGCGACGCTGTCGAGCCTGATCGGGGTCTTCGCGACGCCCCTCTTGATGGCCTGGTTTCTCTCCACGAGCGGCGAAGCAATGCCCCTGCTGCCCGTGATCGGAAAAATCGTCCTGCTCGTGCTGCTCCCCATCCTCGTCGGCCAAGCCGCACGCCACTGGCTCGCCGCCTGGGCACAACGCAACGAAAAAAAGATCAAGCTCGCCGACCGCGCCATCATCCTCGCAATCGTCTACAACTCGTTCTGCGACTCCATGATGGAAGGAATCTGGCGAGGCCAAGACCCCCTACGCATCGTGGCCATCCTCGCCGGCGTCATCGCCCTGTTCGGCCTCATCTACGCGCTGATGATGATCCCCTGCCGTCTGCTCGGCTTCAACCGCCCCGACACCATCGCCTGTCTCTTCTGCGCCTCCAAAAAATCCCTCGCCACCGGCGTGCCCCTCGCGCCGATCATCTTCGGCGCAAACCCCGCTCTCGGCCTGATCCTGGCCCCCCTCATGCTCTACCACTTCTGTCAGCTCGTCATCGTCAGCGTCATCGCGAACCGACAGGCACGCTTCGCATTGGCGGAAGCCTGAGCAGAGGTTGTCTCTGGGGGGCGTAGAGCTGGGGCGTTGCCCCAGGCCCCACCAGGGGTTGTCCACCCCTGGACCCGGACCAGCGAGGCGCTGGACCCAGGGTCGATGAACTGCGCAACGCGCAGTTCATCGAACAGCCAGGGGAAGACCGGCGACGATCGTGCCCGTCGAGGCCGCAGCGCTGCGGGTTCCAGTGGCGACGGGGCCCGTCGGCCGCCCATTCTCGATCGGGGAGATCCGGTCCTTGCCCGTGCGCATGCCCGACACGCGACATCGGCGTTCGTCCCCGTCTGTTCGGCGCCGCAACAAGCCCACGTCCCCGCCGCAGGGTATCGGCCACAAAACCAGACAAGGTACGTCAGCGCGACAGAGGACGTGTCCTGCCGCCAGACAAGGAGCGATGCGCGTTCCCCGGGAAGGGTCGAGCCCGAAAACAAGGGCCAGGTGCGGCCGATGGTGCGTGTCGAGTTGCCGAACACGGACCGTCAGCCTCCGCCGTCCCTATGTCACGGGGGCCCACAAGCCAGGTGTCGAGCCCATATCAGGGCTTCGCCCGCGCACCTTTGGGCCGTCGCCCAGCAGAGGCCCCCGTCACGCCGCCAAACACGCGCCGTCGACGCCCAAGGGCACGTGTTCAGGGCGCCGCTGCGCCAGGGGCGTCGCGCCGGGGCGCTGCCCCGGACCCCGCGGGGGCTGTCCGCCCCTCGACCCGGACCAGGCACGGCCTGGACCGAGGATGGAAGAACTGCGCGGTGCGCAGTTCTTCCACCGGAGCCCGGTGGCAAGACCTCAAGGGTCGTCGCACGCAACGGCAGCAAGCACGTTGGAGGTCTCGCCCGGCGGCGCCCCTGCCCACCAAGACAGCCGCGCTGCGGGTTCGGCTGGCCCCCCGGCTTCTTCGTCGGCCTGTTTGAAAAACTGCGCACCGCGCAGTTTTTCAACCCTGGGTCCAGCGCCTCGCTGGTCCGGGGTCGAGGGGGCGGACAGCCCCCCGCGGGGCCCGGGGCAGCGCCCCGGCGTGGCGCCCCAGCCCTAGTTTCGGTGGGCGGCGTCTTCTTCGAAGATGCGCTCGAGTTCGGCGCCGTATTGCTTTGCGGATTCGACGAGGGCTTTTTCGTCGTGGCGGAGGACGAAGGCTCGGCGGACTTGGGCTTCGTCGTATTCGCCGAACCTGCGGACGGCTTCTCTTGCGCTGTCGGAGGGGAGACCGAGGGCTTCGAGGGTGATTCGGGCGGCGTCGAGACTGCCTGCGAAGGTTTCTCGGATGATGTTTGTCACGCCGGCGTCGAGCAGGGCGTAGGCGTGTTGCCGGTTGCGGGCGCGCGCGACGATGGTGAGGTTGGGGAAATGGGATTGGACGACGTGGAGCGTGCGCATCGAGGCGTCCATGTCGTCGATGGCGAGCACGATCAGCCTCGCTCGCTCGGCGCCGGCTGCGCGGAGGAGGTCGACGCGGGAGGCGTCGCCGTAGTAGATTTGGTTGCCGTAACGGCGGACGAAATCGACGTGGGTTGGGCTCGCGTCGAGGGCGGTGAAGGCGATGCGCTTCAGGCGCAGGACGCGGCCGACGATCTGGCCGAAGCGACCGAAGCCGGCGATGATCACGCTGCTGCCTTCGTCGTAGATTTGATCGAAGGAGCGACGGTCGGCGGCGGCGAGACGCGCCAGGATGCGGTCGCGGGCGACGAAGAGCAGCGGCGTCAGGGCCATCGAGAGGGTCACGACGACGACGAGCAGCTCGGTCGTCTCGGGCTTCAGCACCGTCGCGCCGCGGGCGACGCCGAAGATCACGAAGGCGAATTCGCCGCCTTGGGAGATGGATGCCCCGAGGCTCGCGGCGCCGCGCCGGCTCAGCTTTGTGATGCGGCCGAGCACGTAGAGGACCGTCATCTTTACTGCGACGAGGCCGAGCACGAGGCCGAGCACGACGAGGGGACGGTCCTTTAGCAGCCGCAGGTTTGCGGACATCCCGACGGCCATGAAGAAGAGACCGAGGAGCAGACCTTTGAAGGGCTCGATGTCGGCTTCGAGCTCGTGCCGGTATTCCGAGTCGGCGAGCAGCACGCCGGCGATGAAGGCGCCGAGCGCCATCGAGAGCCCGATGTGCTCCATCACGAGTGCGGTGCCGAGCACGACGAGCAGCGCGGTGGCCGTGGAGAGCTCGTGGCTTCGGGCCTCGGCGATGAACCGGAAGGCGGGCCGCAGGAAAAATCGGCCTGCGATGACGAGCCCCGCGATTACGCCTACGATGACCAGACCGTGCGTGAGGGGGCTGCCGGTCGTGGCGGCGGGTGCGGGGCCGAGCAGCGGCACGAGCGCGAGGACGGGGATGGCGGCGACGTCCTGGAAGAGCAGGATGCCGAAGGCGCTGCGCCCGTGCGGCGCGCCGAGCTCGTTTTTCTCGCCGAGGATCTGCGTCGCGAAGGCCGTCGAGGACATCGAGACGCCCACGCCGGCGACGACGGCGGCGGGCAGGGGCGCGCCGAGCAGGAGGCCGATCCCGGTGATCGCTGCGGTCGTGAGGGCGACTTGGGCGCCGCCCAGGCCGAAGACCGTGCCTCGCATCGTCCAGAGACGGCTCGGCTGGAGCTCGAGGCCGATCAGGAACAGGAGGAAGACGACGCCGAGCTCGGCGACGTGGAGGGTCTGGTCGACGTCGTGGATGAGCCCGAGGCCCGAGGGGCCGATCAGCGCGCCGGCGGCGAGGTAGCCGAGCACGGTGCCGAGCCCGATACGCTTGAAGACAGCGACGGCGACGACGGCCGCGACGAGGAAAATGGCGGATTGGGTCAGCATGGCGGGGGCATCGGGGAGGGGGACGGGGGACGAGGGGGTTCGGCGGAGCTTTCCGGGACCATCAGGGGAGCGCTGCGACGCCGACGATCGCTTGCGCGACGTCGGGCCATTTCGTCGAGGAGGGTTCGATCATGTCGAAATGATCTCCACCTTCGATGACCTTCAGGGGGATGTCTTTTTCGCCGGCTGCCTTTGCGGCGTCCTGGTAATGGGTGCTCATCCCGAGGGGGACGATGTTGTCGTCCGCGCCGTGCACGAGGATCTGGCGCACGCCGAGCGGCAGGAGCGCCCGCGGGGAGGCTTCGGCGTACCGCGCGGGGACGTCGGTCGGGCTGCCTCCGAGGAGCTTTGCGGCGGCGCCGCCGCAGACGCCGCGGTCGACGGATTCGGCGAGATCGAGGACGCCTGCGAGGGCGACGGCGCCGGTGAGGGGGAGCGGGTCGGCGCCGCGGAGCGGGTGGCCTTCGGCGAGGTTCGGACGCGCGGCGACCCAGACGGCGAGGTGACCACCTGCGGAGTGGCCCACGGCGAAGACCTTCGTCGTGTCGAGGTGGTGCGTCGGGGCAAGCTCGCGGAGCGCGTCGACGGCGAGGCCCACGTCGGTGAGCGTGCCTGGATAACCTCCGCCGACGTGGCCGAGGCGGCGGTATTCGACGTTCCAGGTGGCGAAGCCTGCCTTCGTGAGGGATTCGCTCATCCCGTCCATGAGGTCCTTGCCGTACCCGCTCGACCAGCAGCCGCCGTGGAGGATCACCATCACGGGGTGCGGGCCTTCGCCTTGCGGGAGGCGGAGATCGCCGGTCTGCGAGGGATCGGGGCCGTAGGCGAGGTGCAGGGGCCCGGCCGGCGGCCCGCCGGCGCCGGACGAGGAGGCCGCGGGCTCCGGGGGTTTGCTGGCCTCGGGGCCGGCGCATCCGGCGGAGAGGACGAGGGACACGACGAGGCCGACGCGGCGACGGGCGTCACGAAGACAGGAGCGCGGCGGGCGCATGGGGCCCTTGTACCAGAACGGGCCCGGGCCGCGCAGCTCAGGGAAGGGGACAGAGCGTCATTTCCTCGTCGGGCCGCGCGTCCCGGACCACACTTCCCGCGGCGTCGAGGATCCGCAGCGGGCCCTCGGGGCCGCGCTCCGCGAGGAGGTGATTCTGCGCGTCGTACACGAGCATGTGTCGTCCGCGGATCTCCTTGAGGTTGCCGTTGGTGCAATAGAAAAACTCTTTCGCGCCGAGGCCCTGCTCGTCGTGGACCAGCGCGGAGCGGGCGGCGCCTTTGCCGTCGATGCGGCGCACCCATCGCCCGACGCGCCGGCCGCGCTCGTAACGGCCGGAGAGCTCGATCCACCGGTCGCCGTCGCGCTCCCAGGTGGCGGCGGGGCCGTCGAGGTGCAGGTGATCGATGCGGAAGCTGTCGCAATGCGTGGCGTCGGCGCAAACCCGGAAAACGCCGCTCGCCCAGCCGCCCTCGTAGTGCCCGGACCAGCGCAAGGCCCCCGTCGCCGCGTCCTTCACCGTCCAGTCGCCGTCCATTCTCCCGTCCTTGCAGGCGCCGGAGACGTGGGCGCCTTCGGCGAGGCGCTCGCAATGGCCGTCGGAGACGTTTTGGCAGAGGTTTTCCTGGGCGAGCACGTGCGCGGGCACGCGCGTGGTCTCCACCGCGGGCGGCGACGGCGTCACGGCCGCACATTCACGAGGAAACACGCGGGTGAGGGGACCGAGGAGCGCGCGCCCCTCGAAGACGACGAGGGCGACGAGCATGGAGGCCGTGAGGACGCGCAAGGTGATGCGGAGGCGTTTGCCTTTGTCTTTCATCGGGTGAGCGCGTCCCTGCAAAGCCGGTCGACGCGGGCGAGCAGCGTCGGGAGCCGGTGGGGGCCGTGCATCGAGCGGATCCACGCCGCCGCCTCGTCCGGCGTCGCGCCCGCGGCCGTGACGTGGAGCGGTTTTTCGCTCTTTCCGCGCTTCACCGCGACGGACGGCGCGTCGCCGTGGAAGGCGGTCTTCGCCACGCCGACGACCACGACCCGTCCGCCGAGCGCCTCGAAGAGCCGCGCCCCGAGCCCCGGCCGCCCGTCCGCCGAGAGCCACACGTAACCGTCCACGACCACGACCTCGGGCAGCGGGTCGATCGCGCGGAGCAAGCCGAGGAGCGGGGGCAGCTCGCGCCGGTAGAACGCGCCGGGCTCGTAAGGGGCGACCTCGTCGAGGCGGGCCGTCCGTTCGTCCGCGGCGGCCGCGTCGTCCCAGCGATGGAAGAGCAGGCCGGCGGCGACGGCGAAGCTGTCGTCGGGAGCGTAGGCGACGTCGACGCAGGCGAGCATGCGGCGAAGGGTAGCCGGTTTTCAGCGCGGGGGACGAGCGCCTTCGTGCCGCGCGGCGGGGGTGGGTTTGCGTTGTGGTGCCGCGTCGAAGTTGGCATCATCCTGCGATGGGGACCTTGCCGCCTGGGCCGCGCACCAGCATCCCGAGCCTCGTGCGCTACATGCGTGATCCGATCGGCTGCATGCAGCCGCTCACGAAAAAGTACGGCGATCCGTTCTGCTTCCCGGGCAAACCCCCGCTCGTCATGACCGGCGATCCGGCCGGGATCAAGGCCATCTACACGGCCGATCCGGATACATTCGAGCCCCTCAATCAGGACCTCGGCGTCTTCATCGGGCCCCGCTCGCTCATCCTCGCGAGCGGCGCCCCGCACAAGCGGGCGCGCAAGCTCATGATGCCCCCGTTCCAAGGCGCCCGCATGCGCGCCTACGGCGAGCAGATGGTGCGCCTCGCCGAGGAGCGCGCCGCCGCCTTCCAGGTCGGGCAAACCGTCACGATGTCCGATGTCCTGCAGGAGCTCTCGCTCGCCGTGATCTTGCAGGTCGTCTTCGGCGTGACCGAGCGCGCCGGCATGGACGCGCTGGCCAAGCTCTTGCTCGAGTTCACGAATGGCATCTCGCCGCTGCTCGCGCTTTTCCCCGCGCTGCGCCGCGAATTCGGAGGCGTCGGCCCCTACGCGCGGTTCCTCGGGCGCCGCCGCCGCCTCCACGCCGCACTCGACGAGCTGATCAAAAAAGGCCGCGCCGCAGGGCCACGCGAGGACATCCTGAGCCTCTTGCTCGCCGCGCGCACCGAGGACGGCGAGCCGATGGACGACGACGAGATCCGCGATCAACTCATCCTCCTCGTCGTCGCCGGGCACGAGACCACCGCGATCGCCATCGCCTGGGCCCTCTACGCGCTGCACCGGCCCGAAAACGCCGCCGCGCTCGGACACCTGCGCGAGGAACTCGCGTCCCTCGAGCCCGATCCCGAGCCAGAGAAGCTCGGAAAACTCCCGTACCTCGAAGCCGTGTGCAACGAGACGCTCCGCCGCTTCCCACTCGCGCCCGCGCCCGCCCCGCGCAAGCTGCTCCGGCCCCTCGATGTGATGGGGTACAACCTGCCAGCCGGCACAGGCGTGGTCGCAGCGATCTCGGTCGCCCATTTCCGCGAGGACGTCTACCCGGAGCCGATGCGGTTTTCCCCCGAGCGTTTCCTCGACCGCTCGTATTCGCCGTTCGAGTTCCTACCCTACGGCGGCGGCGCGCGGCGGTGCCTCGGCGCGGCAATGGCGAGCTACGAGATGAAGCTCGTGCTCGGGACATGGCTCCGGCGCCATCGATTGCGGCTCGCGTCGCTCAAGCCCGACAGCGGCGCCGTGCGCGCAGCCAATGCAGGGCCGGCGAGCGGGGTGAAGATGATCGTCGAGGGGCCGCTCGGCTGAAGGAAGCGCCGCGCCGGGGCGCTGCCCCGGACCCCGCGGGGGGCTGTCCGCCCCCTCGACCCCGGACCAGCGAGGCGCTGGACCCAGGGTTGAAAAACTGCGCTCCGCGCAGTTTTTCAAACAGGCCGACGAAGA
>NZ_JARZHI010000091.1:0-36297 GCF_029946465.1 Polyangium sorediatum | reverse complement strand
AGCTCGCCTCGGGGGGTGAATCGACCGGGCTTTGCCCGGGCGAGAGGGGGACGCGAGGCGTCCCCCTCGGGACGAAAGAAGCCTAGAACATCGAGCGGTTCTTGAACCGCTCGATGTTCTAGGCGCCCGCTTGCGACGTGCATGCGAACCCCCATGCTTCGTGCAGGAACGTGGGTCCGCCATGCCGATGGGAAGGAGTTTCTCGATGGTTCGATTCGCCATTGCCTCCATGCTGCTCCTCGGCCTCGCCTCCGCCGGCTTCACGGCCCGCGCGGCGGACGACGCGGACGTGGAGCGCGGGCTCAATACCCTGAGGGTCATCAGCAAGCTCGACCGCACCTGCGAGATCTGGGTCAACGGGTCGTTGCGGGCGACCATCGGCCCCTTCGGCAACAGCGGCATCCTCGCCACGACCTCCAGCGTGAGACAAACGGAGGTCATGGCTCGTTGCGACAACGCGGTGTACTTGGAGGTCGTGACCGAAACGCGTCGTCATTGTGATCTCACAATCGACCCGACCGTGCGGGGGCGCGATCTCCTCCTCGGGCCCTGCTACGATTGAGCTCCCGCGACATGGGCGCACGTTCCCGGTCGTTCGTGAGGGCGGTCCTGGTCTGTCTTTGGGTCGCCGCCTGTGGGGCGCCCCCCGAGGAGCCGCAGGCTCTGGTGCTGCCGCTCGTCGGCGGTAGGCTCGTCCCAGCCGGGCAATGGGAGACCGCCGTCGCCCTCACCCGCGGGGGTCTGATCACCTGCTCGGGCACGCTCGTGCACCCGCGCCTCGTGGTGACGGCTGCGCATTGCGTGCGCGGCCTTGGCGATCCGGAGGCTTTGCAGGAGGCCGGCGTGTATGTCGGGCCGGGCGCGGAAGGGGGCGCCGTGCGGCCGACGGTGGGCATCACACGGGCGGTCATGCATCCGCTCTACAAAAAAGCCAGGCCCGAAGCCCTCTTCGGGCGATACGACGTGGGCCTCGTGATCCTCGCCGAGCCCCTTCACGCCATCGCGACGGTGCCGCTTTTGACGGACGTCGCCGAGACCCAGGAGGCCCTCGTGCCGGGCCGGGAGCTCCTCCTCCTCGGATATGGTTTTCGGGACCGCGAGGAGGACGTCGCCCGATATGGACGCAAATACGCCGCGTGGACCCACGTCGCCGCCGTCGGCCGTGCCGAGCTCAGGGCCGGGGGCGCCGCGGCCGACGCTTGCGCCGGCGATAGCGGCGGCCCGGCCCTCGTGCGCCTGGAAGGCGGCTCTTTCCGGCTCGTGGGCCTCGCGTCGCGTGGTCCCGTCCCCTGCGCCGACGATACGAAGCCCGGGAAATGGAGCGTCCTGCGCGAGACGGCGTGCTGGATCGAGGAAGAATCGGGCGTCGATCTCGCGCGCGGGGACCTGGATTGCGCGCCCCCCTTGCGCTCCTCGCAGGAGACGCCCGAGGGGGAATCGTTTTCCGCGCGATGCGAGGCTGCGAAAAACCTGGGCCCCGGTCCGCGGCGCACGTTGCGGGCCCTCGCCGCCGCGCTGGGGGAGCCGGTCTTCGCGGCGGGCTCGCCCGATTGCCAGCGCCTCGGGGAGCGCCTCGCCGCGACGGAGGCGCTTTCGCTCGAGGACCTCGCATTGACGGACCTCTCGCCGCTCGCCGGGCTCGCCGGGCTGCGTCGTATCTCGCTGCGCGGCAACTGGTTACGGTCCCTCGCACCCCTCGAGCGCCTGCCGGACCTGCAATGGGTGGACGTCACCGCAAACGGCGTGGACGACCCGGAGCAGGCGCGACGGCTCGAGGCGCGTGGCGTCGTGGTGGTGGGGCGGGAGGCGCAGCTCGCGCGGTAGAATCTGCGAGCCGCACTTCCGCGCGGGCTACGTCGTGGGACACTTCCAGAGATCCTGGAGGTACATGCACGGCAGGCAGCCATCCTCGCCGCAGTACATATCGGAGGAGCCGGGCACGAGCGTGGCGGTGACCGAGCAGGTATTGTTCCCGAGGGGTCCACGCGTGACCACGAGCGACCTCGGCTCCAGGCGCCGGTGGCATGTCCAGATGCCCACGGGCGCCGTGTTGAACATGGCATCCGCCGCCGCCCCCACGTTCGACGGCTCGACAGGCGCCCCGAACACGCTTTCGTCGTCCTCCAACGCGCAGCCGTTCACGAAGGCGAGCGTGGCGAGCAGCGAAACCCCGAATCCAGTCAGAATGGCGCGACCAACTCGATGACACGTTTCCATCAGGGCCTCCCCCTTTGTTTCGGACTCCTCAGATCGGATCACGGAAGGGGCATGCCAGGTGGATCCGCAGGGCCTGGCAATCCGGGCAAGTCATGAAGCGGCCACGGATGCTACAGAAGCGCTTCGAAGAACCCGGGAGCGGCGGGGCGAAGAACGTACACGTCGAGTTCCCCCACGGGCCGGGGTAGGCCACCATCGTCCCAGAGATCAACCCCCCGCTGAGGGTGCATCTGTAGAGGCCCACCGGAGCCCGGGTCTCCAGCTCCTCCTCGGCCTCTGCGCTGAAGGGTTCGACGGAGGGTTCCCCCTCGCCCTCGTGCACCGGCGCGCAGCCGTGCACGAGGGTGAGCGCGACCAGGAGCGCCCGACCGAGCCCACTCCGGAGAGCGTGATCCACGGGACGAGAAATACGCATGCTTGCCTCCCTGTGTTCCTCGAGCGCTGGCATGCCCGCGCAGTCGCCGACGAACGCCGGACGCATTGCAATGCGGATGCCCCGGAGCCGCCGCGTCGAAAACGATCACTCCCTTCGACGCGAGGGACCTGGTGGTGCCGCCCCGTCTCGCCTCGGATCAAGACCGGCCGCTCACGGGATGAATGCGCATCCGAGCATGGCCTTGAGGGCCAGGCAGTCAGGGCAGGTGCCGGGCAATGGAGGGGCGGGGAAGCAGAAGTGCCTCAACGCGTTGGGCGGCTCCGAGGCGAGCATCCTGCAGGTCGGGGTCGCGCCGCTGGAGGTGAAAACCTCCAGCGCCCCGAGCACCAGCCCCTCTGCGAGGGTGCATGAATAGACGAGGCGGGCATCGCGGGTCGTCAGGTCCTCGGTGGCCTCGTCGTTCGATTCGTCCCCGGGGACCCCTGCGACATCTCCCGACGCACAGCCCATCACGAAGACGGCCACGGTCAGAAGCAAAAACCCGAGCCGGGTTGGAAGCGCGCGACTCGTGTCGCGTCGATCGTTCATGGTTTGCTCCTTTGTCGATCGAGGCGGGACCGGCGGCGCGCCTCGTTTCTCACGAGCCGGCCCGCTTGCACGGTCGAGGTTCGTCGGATTGCGCGGCTAGATCCAGTAGCAATCCCAACCGTCCCCGAGGGTCCTGCAATCAGGGCAGGTCGTGAAGTCTCTGCCCAGGCAATACGACGTGTCCCCCCGACGGCCCGAACCGGTGTAGATATGACATTCGCCTCCGGCGTAGGTCACCAGCACCGCCTCGAACAATCCCCCTCCGGTGGTGCATGCCCACTGGCCCACCGGGGGGACGGCCGACAGGTTTTCGGCTGCTTCTCCGCGCGACGGATCCGCGGACGGCCCCGACGCGTCGTCGACATCCACCGACGCGCAGCCATTCACGAGGGCGAACGCCGCCACCAGCGAGAGGGCGAAGCCGGTACGGAGAGCGCGACCCATCTGATGCAGAGTATTCATATTCGCCTTCCTTTCAATCGAGGCCCCGCACGCTGGGATAGCGCCGGAACCTCGATCGCCCAGGCTGCAATCGAGATGCCATGGGGAACCGTACTTTGGCGGCACAGCGTGATGCGGCGCCGCCCGGCGTGCGCGCGAGCATTGTGTCGGGCTCATCGGTTCCGCGTACGGTTTCGCGCGCGGTAGGGGCATGAAAGGTCGACCCGGAGGTCCTGGCAATCCGGGCAGGTCATGAAGATGCCCGTGCCGGTGCAGTACCTCTGCGAGGAACGCGCGAGGGTCGGCGCGACGATGGTGCAGGTCGATTTCCCCTGCGGGCCGGGATAGACCACCATCGACGCGGAGACCAATCCCCCGCTGAGGGTACACCGGAAGGCGCGCACCGAAGCCCGGGTTTGTAGTTCATCCGCGGCCTCCTCGCTGGAGGGTTCGATGGAGTCTTCCCCCTCGCCTTCCAGAGCGCCTTCCACCGGCGCACAGCCGTTCGCGAGGGCGAGCGCAGCCAGGAGCGCCATACCAAACCCGCTCCGGAGAGCGTGGTCCACGGAAAGATGATTGCGCATGCTTGCCTCCATTCTTTCATCGAGAGCCGGCACGCCCGTGCAGCGCCGACGAACCCCGCCTGATTGCAATGCGTGTGCCCCGGAGCAAGCACGAGCATGGGAAGCGTCGCGCCCCGAAGAGCAGCCCGCGGGTCCCCCGACGCCCCATTCACCGTCCCATGGGCTTCCGTCCGGACGAGCCCGACGACCCGCGCCTAGACGCTCGCTCGCTCCGGTCCTGCCCGCGCGGGCGCCGGCTCCCTCGACACAACCTGTGCGTTTGCTCCCGATCGCGGTAGAAGATCCAAGTGGAGGCCCTCGGCGGATATACGATCATCGACACCGTCCGCGTGAACGACCGGTTCCTCCTCCAGCGCGCCGCGCGGGAAGAGGACGGGAATCGGCCGGTCCTCCTCAAGTACCCCGCGTCCAAGCATCCTTCGCCCGAGACCCTGCGCCAGCTCGAGCACGAGCGCGCGGTCGCCCGCGACCTCGACGCGGGCCTCGTCCTCCACCCGATCACGCTCGCGCGCTGGGCCGAGCGTACGGTCCTGGTCTTCGAGGACTTCCGCGGCGTCCCCCTCCGCCGCCTCCTCGGGCCGCCCATGGAGGTCGGCCGCTTCCTCCGGATCGCCGTCAAGACCGCGGAGGCGCTCGCCGGGCTGCACGAGCACCACGTCATCCATAAGGACATCCGGCCCGACAACATCCTCGTCGACGTCGAGACAGGTCAGGTCAGGCTCACCGACCTCGGGATCGCTTCGCTCCTGCCGCGGGAGTACCAGGAGGCCGATCGGGTGCGCTCCATCGAGGGCTCCCTCCCGTACATGTCGCCGGAGCAAACCGGGCGGATGAACCGGGCCATCGACCACCGGACCGATCTCTACTCCCTCGGAATCACCTTCTACGAGATGCTCACGGGCCATCTGCCCTTTCACGCCGCCGATCTGCTCGAATGGGTCCATTGCCACATCGCCTTTTCGCCAAGGCCGCCGCACGAAATCGTCCCCCGGATCCCCGAACCGCTCTCGGCCCTCGTGCAGACGCTCCTCTCCAAGGTCGCCGAGGAGCGTTATCAGACCGCCCGCGGGCTCGCCCATGATCTCGCGATATGCCTCGCGCGATGGGACGCGGCCGGCACCATTCGCCCTTTCCCGCGCGGCCGCGAGGACGTCTCGGAGCAATTTCACCTCCCGCAGAAGCTTTATGGCCGGGACCGCGAGATCCGGACGCTCCTCGCGCGCTTCGAGCGGGTCGTAGCGACCGGCGAGCCCGAGCTCGTGCTCGTCTCCGGTTATTCGGGCATCGGCAAGAGCTCGCTCGTCCGCGAGCTCGACATGCCCGTCGCCACCACGCGCGGCAACTTCCTCGCCGGCAAGTTCGACGAGACCCAGCGCGACGTCCCGTATGCCACCGTCGTCCGGGCCTTCGCAGAGCTCATCCGGCGGGTCCTCACGGAGAGCGAGGAGCGGATCGCCTCGTGGCGCGCGCGGCTCTCCGCGGCCCTCGGGCCAAACGCCCAGATCCTCATCGACCTGATCCCGGAGCTCGAGCTCGTCATCGGCGAGCAGCCCGCCGTCGCGGCGCTCCCCTTCACCGAGGAGAAGAACCGCTTCTACCTGGTCTTTCGCCGCTTCCTCTCGACCTTCACAGCCGAGGGGCGGCCCCTGCTCCTCTTCCTCGACGACCTGCAATGGGCCGACGCCGGCAGCCTCGCGTTGATCCAGGACATCCTCACCCACCCCGACACGAAGCACCTGCTCGTGGTCGGCGCTTATCGCGACAACGAGGTCACGCCGGCGCACCCCCTCTCCCTCGTGATCTCGGCGATCCGCGCGGCCGGCGCGCGGGTGCACCCCATCGTCCTCGCCCCGCTCACCTCCGAGGACGTCCACCGGATCGTCGCCGACACGCTCCAGTGCGACGCCGCGCGGGCGCGCCCGCTCTCGGCCCTCGTGGAAGAGAAGACCGGCAACAACCCCTTTTTCGTCCTGCAGTTCCTCGCCGCGCTCCACGAGCGTGGGCTCCTCTTCTTCGATCGCGAGGCGCGCGCGTGGACCTTTCACCTCGCCGCCATCCGGACGGCGCCGTTCACCGACAACGTGGTCGACCTCATGGCCGCCAAGGTCGACAGGCTCCCCCCCGAGACCCGCGCCCTCGTCGTCCTGGCTGCCTGCCTCGGCTGCGAGGTGGACATGGGCACGCTCGCCGCCGCGAGCCGGAGGTCCCCGAGCGCCCTCGACGGCGTCCTCTGGGGCGCGCTCCACGGCGGCCTCATGAGCCGCGTGGGCGACACGTACCGGTTCCTCCACGACCGGGTGCGGGAGGCGGCCTATCGCCTGATCCCCGAGGACCAGCGGCCCGCGACGCACCTCGCGATCGGCCGCACCCTGCTCGACGCGACGCTGCCCGAGGAGGTCGAAGCCCGGATCTTCGCGATCGTCCACCAATACAACCTCGGCGGCGCCCTGCTCGACGATCCGGAGGAGCGCGCGCGCCTCGCCCGCCTCGACCTGCTCGCGGGCCGGCGGGCGCGGGCCTCGACCGCGTACGAGTCCGCCACGGGGTACCTCGCCACCGGTGTGCGGATGCTCGGCCCCGATCCCTTCCGGGCTCCGCACGCGCTCGCCTACGACCTCCATTTCGAGCTCGCCACCTGCACGTTCCTCTGCGGCGACCTCACGGGCGCGGCCGCGCAGCTCTCGGCGCTCGCGCCCCACGCCACGAGCCGGCGGGAAGAGGCGGCGATCCGGCGCCTGGAGGTCGACCTCTACACGAGCCTCGACGACCTCGACGAGGCCGTCGCCCGCGGCCTGCGTGGGCTCTCGCTCTTCGGGATCGTCATCCCGGCGCACCCCACGCGCGCGGAGGTCGAGCACGAGCGCGAGCGTGTCTTCGCCCTGCTCGGCGACCGGCCCATCGAGGCCCTCATCGACCTGCCGGAGATGACCGATCCCGAGATCGCCGCGGTGCAGGACATCCTCGCCGTCCTCTTCGCGCCGGCCCTGAACACCGACCCCAACCTCTCGCTCCTGGTCTACTGCTCGATGGTCAACCAGAGCTTGCTCCACGGCAACGCCGACGCTTCGGCGCTCGCGTATGCCTATTTCGGGATGAGCCTCGGCCCGGAGTTCGGGCGGTACCGGGAGGGGTATCGTTTCGGCAAACTCGGCTACGACCTCATGGAGCGGCGGCGGAGCACGGCGTACAAGGCGAAGATCAGCGTGATCTTCGGCGACAACACGCTCTTCTGGACGCGCCACCTGGAGGCGTGCCTCCCGTACCTGGACACCGCCTTTCGCGCCGCGCTCGAGACCGGCGACGTGACCTTCGCCTGTTATTGCTGCAACCGCATCGTCGTCGACCGGCTCCTGCTCGGCCACCCGCTCGATCAGGTCTTCGAGGAGGCCGATCGCCGCTTGTCCTTCACCCGGCGGGCGCGGTTCGATGCCTCGACGCAGGTCATCCTCGACATCCAGCACCTCGTCGACACCCTGCGCGGGCGCGCGACGCCGAACGAGGCCGCCCGCGACGCCGTCATGGATCACTATCCCTGGGCGGTCGTCACGTGCTGGCACTACATCATGCAGCTCATCGCGCGTGTCTTCGCGGGCGATTTTCGCGGCGCCGTCGCTGCCGCCGAGCGCGGCCGGGCGCTACTCTGGTCGACGGTGGCCCACGTCCAGGAGCCCGAGTTCTGGTATTACGGCGCGCTCGCGCTCGCCGGCCACCACGACGACGCGGACGCCGCCGAGCGCCCGGCGATCCTCGCTGCCCTCCGCGAGCATGAGCGCAAGCTCGGCGAATGGGCCGAGGTCTGCCCCGAGAACTTCGGCCACAAGCACGCGCTCTGCGTGGCCGAGCGCGCCCGCGTCGAGGATCGCCCGCTCGACGCCATGCGCGCCTACGACGACGCGGCGCGCGCCGCCCGGCGCCACGGCTACATCCAGAACGAGGCCCTCGCCAACGAGCTCGCGGGCCGCTTCCACCTGCGCCGCGGCTCCGAGACGAGCGGGGCCGCGTACCTGCGCGAGGCCCGGAACGGCTATGCCGAGTGGGGCGCCCACGCCAAGGTCGCCGAGCTCGAGCGCCTTCATCCGGGCGTGGTCGACCGCGGCCCTGCGCCGCTCGCCGCCGCCATCGTGGCCCGGCCCGAGCAGCTCGACCTCCTGGCCGTCCTCCGGACCTCCCAGGCCATCTCCACGGAGATCGACCTCGCGCGCCTCCTCGAGACCTTGATGCGCGCGCTCGTGCAGCGGGCGGGCGCGCAGCGCGGGCTCCTCCTCCTCGTCCGCGACGACGAGCTGCGCATCGAGGCCGAGGCCTCCTTCGGCCCGGCGGGGGTCCACGTGAACGTCGCCGCCCGCAGCCCGACGGCGTCGGCCGTGCCCGCGTCGATCGTCACCTACGTGCGCCGGAGCCGAGAGACGGTGATCCTCGACGACGCCGCGCAGCCGAGCCTCTTTTCGAGGGATCCCTACCTCGCATCCCACGGCCCGCGGGCGCTCTTGTGCCTGCCCATCGTGCAGCAGGCCCACGTCATCGGCGTGCTCTACCTGGAGAACGACCTCGTCCCCGGCGCCTTCACCCGCGAGCGCCTCATGGTCGTCGAGCTATTGGCCTCGCAGGCCGCGATTTCCCTGCAAAACGCCATCCTGTACGACGCGCTCCACCGGAGCGAGGCGCAGCTCCGCGCCATCGTCGACAACACCACGGCGCTCATCTACGTGAAGGACCTCGAGGGCCGGCACCTGCTCGTCAATCGGCGGCTCGCGGAGGTGCTCGGCCGCGACGACGCTGTCGGCCGCACGAACGAGGAGCTTTTCCCCGCGGAGCTCGCCGAGAGCCTGAGCCGGAACGATCGGAAGGTCCTCGAATCGATGGCGCCGCTGGAGGTGGAAGAGAGCGTGCCCCTCCCGGACGGCCTGCACACCCATCTCTCCATGAAGGTGCCTCTCCGCGACGCCACGGGCGCGGCCTACGGCGTGTGCGGGGTCTCCACGGACATCACGCAGCGCGCCGAGGCGGAGAAGGAGCGCGAGCGCTTGCTGCGCGAGGCCCAGGAGGCGCTCCGGATCCGCGACGAGTTCCTCAACATCGCCTCGCACGAGCTGAACACGCCGCTCACCCCGCTGCGCTTGCAGGTGCAGCTCCTGCGCCGGCGCCTGGAGGACCCCGCGCTCGCCGCGAACCCCAAGCTCCAGGGCTTGCCCCGCCTGCTCGACATCGCGAACCACAGCGTCGAGCGGCTCGAAAAGCTCGTCGGGGAGCTGCTCGACGTCGTCCGTATCGGCGCCGGCAAGCTCTCCTTGTCGCTCGAAGACGTGGATCTCACGACGCTGGCGTGCGAGGCCGTCGACGGCCTCCAGCACCAGATCACCGCCGCGGGCTGCACGGTCGAGCTCGTCGCCTCCGAGCCCGTCGTCGGCCGGTGGGATCGGTTCCGCATCGAGCAGGTCTTCATCAACCTGCTGACGAACGCGATCAAGTACGGCATGGGCAAGCCCATCACGGTCGGCGCGCGCCGCGTGGGGCCGCGGGCCGAGTTCTGGGTCGAGGACCGCGGCATGGGCATCCCCAAGGAGGATCAGGCCCGGATCTTCGAGCGCTTCGAGCGCGCCGTATCGAGCCGCAGCTTCGGCGGCCTCGGCCTCGGCCTGTACATCGCCCGGCAGATCGTGGAGGCCCACGGCGGCACGATCCGCGTGTGCAGCGAGCCCGGGCACGGGGCGACGTTCACGGTCGAGTTGCCGTTCGGCTAGCCGCTCCCTTCGCGCGGGGGATGGGGCTTGCTGAGGGGCGAAGGTCCACGCAACATCCGTGGACGAGGGCCCGGCCGGCCCCCATCTTGGACACGTACGAGGCATGCGCTGGACCTCGTCGCGCGGGCGCGGTTCGCGCGGAACGACAACTGGACCGAATCCAAGATGCTGGAGGACGCGCTGGGGCTCTTCACGGCGAAGGGTCGGGAGATCGAGCGGCTGCCCGAATCGGCGACCGGCCTCGACGAGCTACAGCGCGAGCTCGAGGCCCGCGGGGTTCCGATCGAGCATGTCGGGGTGAGCGCGCCGGCGGTGCTCGATTGAGCCGAGGCGCGACGGCGCTGATGCCCTGATTCCGGTGGCAGACCGGGAGGTTCGCTTTGGGGCCTCCCCAAAGGCCCTGCCGAGCGCGGGGGCCTGGCTTTGGGGCCTCCCCATGACCGACTCCGAGCGCCCGGACCTCACGAAGGGGGCCTCCCATGACCGACTCCGAGCGCCCGGACCTCATGATGGGGTCTCCCCATGATCGACTCCGAGCGCCCGGACCTCATGATGGGGTCTCCCCATGATTGATCCCGACTGCCCGGACCTCACGATGGGGCGTCCCCATGATCGATCCCGACCGCCGGGACCTGTCTTTGGGGCCTCCCCATGACCGATCCCGGTTGCCCGGACCTGGCTTTGGGGCCTCCCCATGACCGATCTGGACCGCCCGGACCTCGTTTCGGGTCGTCACCGCTCCGTTTTGGGGCGCCCCCGCTCCGTTTTGGAGCGCCGCTGCGCTCCGTTTTGGAGCCCCCGCCTGGATTTCCGTGGATTCCGGGTGGGCACGACCCTTGCCAAGACACCTGCCGAACCCGCCGCGCGACATGTCGTCGCGCTCGAAACCAGCGAGGTGTCTTCCATGGCCAATCATCCGTCTCCCGCCAAGCTCTCCCGCGTCGAAAAGGCCACCATTAGCCGCAAGCTTTACCATGAGCTCGTCGAGCGCGCGCAGCTCGGCCCCGCCGAGCCGGCCCTCGATATCTTCATTCCCCAGCTCGATGCCATCGCCGTCCGGCTCGATGCCCACGTGTTCGGCAAAAAGGCGGCCCATGCCGCCCTCGCCGCGCACGCGGACAAGGCCGAAATCGTCGACGACGAGGTCGATACCTGGGGGCGGCACATCGGATCGTTCCTCGACATCGCGGGGCGTCGCCGCCACAGCGCCTTTGCCTCCGCCGCCCGCGCCCTGCATGCCGCCGCATTCCCCGCGGGGCTCGGCTTCCTCGACGACCGCATTCCGGACGAGAACACGAGGATGCGCGGGACGCTCACCGTCCTGCGCGCCCCCGAGCACGCGGCCACGCTCGTCGGCATCAAGTTGCCGCCCGAATGGATCGATTTCCTGGAGGCGGCGCTCGACGCGAGTGACCAGGCGTATGCCGAGCGCGTCGCGGCGCGCGGGACGCAGGGGGAACACGTGCACAAGGGCCGCAACGCGGAGGCGGAGTGGGTGCACCTCGTCGGTCGATTGACGAAGTACGTGGAGAGCCGCGAGATTCCGGGCGACGTGGAGCGCGAGGTGGAGAATCGGGCGCTGCTTGCGCCGCTGAATGATGCGATTGCGCATGCAAAGGCGGTCGCCGCGGGACGCGCGACGCGACGGAAGAAGGCGGTGGAGCCGGCGGGTGAGGTGCCGGCGGCGTAGTCGCGAGCGCGGGTGCTGCCGCTGCCGTTTCCGCTATGACAGCGGGGGCGGCAGCGGCACTTACGCGAGCGAAAGCATCTCCAATCGCGCCCGGGCGAGATGCAGGCGGCTGTGGACGGCCTTCGCCTTGATCCCGAGCGACGCGGCAATCTCCGGGATCGATCGCCCCTCCAGGTAGGGCAGCACCGCGGCACGGATGCGGTGGCTGAGCTTTGCGAGGAATCGCTTCAGCCGGAACATCCCGTACACCGCCTGCAAGAGCGTCTCCGGCGACGTCGTGTCCTCTTGCTCGGGAAGATCCTCCGTCGAACCAGCGAGGACCTCACGCTCGTATCGCAAGAGCTTTCGATAATTGCGTGCATGGTTGAGCCCGATCACCAAGAGCCACGGCCGAGCCTGCTCTGGCGTGACCAGGCACGAGAGGCGACGCCATGCCGTGATGAAGACCTCTTGCAGAACATCCTCCACGTCACGAGGAGGGATGGCCTGACCGAGAAGAAGGCGCCTCAGGAAAGCGCGGTGTTCGAGGTAAAGACGGCCGAGCAAGGCGTGCGACGCCGAGAAGTTTGCCGGCGGAGAATGGACCTGTATCGTTGTCACAGCTCGTGAACTCCAGTTGCTTTGGTGTTTGCGGGTCAGACGCCGGTCGGTGGTGCTAACACCGGCTGGCGTCGCTTGTTTTCTCGCACAGGTTGGGGGAGAAGAAAATCCCCCAAATGAAGAGAAAGGTTCGTCGCGGGAGACCCCGCGATCCCAAGGGAATGGGGCGAGGGGTCTTGGAATGGGGGCCGTGATCCTGGGGGAAAGGGCGGGCCGACCTGAAGGAAGGACGGCCCGCCCTTCGTTTTACGATGCGCGGCGGTAGACGAGGCGGCCGAGGGTGGCGATGACGTGGTCCATTCGGTCGAGCGCCTGCGCGTCGACGGCGCCGATGTACCGCATGGCCTGGGCGACCTGGACGCAAGCGAGCACTTCCCTTGCCGAGCCGAGAGCGGAGGCGTAGCGCTGCCGCTTCGTCCCGCCGTGATTGCCCATTCCCTCCGCCACATTCAGCGCGACGCTATGCGTGGCCCTGCGCATTTGCCGAGCCAGATCGGAATCCCGTCGTTCGATCTGCTCCGCAATGCCCGCCGCGTCCGCAGCCATCGCCAAAATCACTTCGTAAATCCTCAGCATAAAGAACCTCCGCCCGACGACCCAATCGCCGGGACCCCCGTCCCCCACCGTCGCGCGCAGGCCTCTTCAAGGCTGCGCAGCACCGCGCGGAGCCGCCCGGAGCAGCACGCAGTGCTGCGAGGACGGTGAGCACGGCATGGCCTTGAAGAGGCCGAGCACGACGGTAGGCTGGCCGTCCCCGAGCGGGATCCCCTGAACACCGCTCCCGCCAGCGCTCCCGCTCCCGCTCCCGCCAGCGCTCCCGCTCCCGCTCCCGCCTCCGCTCCCGCTCCCGCTCCCGCCAGCGCTCCCGCTCCCGCTCCCGCCAGCGCTCCCGCTCCCGCTCCCGCCTCCGCTCCCGCTCCCGCGAAGGCGAGCTGAGCGGCGGCTCGACGCTGGCGGCCACAGCGCTCTCGGGAATGCTCGAACGACCCCCTCCCGGAACGAGCGCAGCGCTCGATCCGACGGAAGCAAAACGGAGGATTCCGGAGCGATCCGGCGGAGGCTACTCCCGAGGAAGCTCCCCCTTTGGCGTCCCCGGCGGGGAGCCTCACTCGTCCAGGTTCTGGCTCACGGTCGTGGCCCCTTTCCAGGTGCCCGACCAGGGCCGGCTCGCGGCGCTGTTCGTGCTGGTGATGGTGCCGTCCCAGTCCTCCGAGACGTCGTTGAAGTCGACGTACCATCGGCCGTCTGCGCGCCGGTAGAGCCACCAGGTGAGGCTGTCGCTCTGGCGCTCGTACACGGGCGCACCGCCGTGAATCGTGCCCGCGAAGAGATAGGTGCCCGCCGAGCCGAGGGTAGAATACGGCGCCCCCGCGGCGGTGACGCTGTCCTGGTGGAAGCAGAGCACGTCCCCGCTCCAGCTCGCTTCCCATGGCCAGCTCGAGGCCGAGGCGGCGGAGGCCAACGTGCCGTCCCAGTCGTCCGAGATGTCGTTGAAGTCGACGTACCAGCGCCCGTCTGCGCGCCGGTAGAGCGACCATGGGGTGCCCGCGACGAGCCGCTGATAGACAGGCCTGCCGCCGTAGACCGCGCCGCTGAGCTCCCACTCCCCTTCGCTCCCCAGGTTCGAGTAGGCCGTCCCGTAGAGGTAGACTGTCTTCGTGATCAAGGCGAACGCGGTCGAGCCATTCCAGCTCGCCTGCCACGGCCACGCTGCCGCCTGCGAGGTATGGGCGACCGTGCCGTTCCAGTCGTCCGAGACGTCGTTGAAGTCGACGTACCAGCGCCCGTCCGTGCGCTTGTAGAGCGACCACGTGGAGCCGCCCGGCCCGGCCTTCGTGTAGACGGGCGCACTGTTGTGGATCCGGCCCGAGAACACGTAGTCGCCGGTGGAGCCCATCTGCGGATAAGGGATCCCGCCGACATACACTTGCTGGGTCCTGAACGACACGAGACCCTTGGCCCACGCCGAGGTCGACCAGGGGAATGCCTGCGCCTTCGAGGTAGAGGCGATGGTACCGTCCCAGTCCTCCGAGACGTCATTGAAGTCGACGTACCACCGCCCGTCCGCGCGCCTGTAGAGCGACCACGTGAGGCCGCCCGGCCCGGCCTTCGTGTAGACGGGCGCATCGTTGTAGATCGCGCCCGACTCCACATAGGGCCCGTCGGAGCCGAGGCTCGCGTACGGCAGCCCGTACATGAACGTCGCCTCCGGCGGCACCATCGCGTCCTGCGCCGTCGACGCGAGCGCCGAGCCGCCGAACATCACCGAGCCTGCCACCACACCGAGGAGCACCGAACGCTTCGCCATCCCATACCTGCCTATCTCGGAGAGGCCACGAAGGCGCGCCGCAGCACGGGATCCTCCGTCTTCTCTCGTAGGGGTTGCCGTGATGCCCGCGGAAGCATGCGCCCGAGACCGGGCACCGCCAATACGATGCTTCTATCAGAGCGATAAACGGAGGCTATGTGGCCCGGCGGTGACGGGAACGACGCCGCGGCGAGCGCGAGCGTGGCGGGGAGGTTGTCTCCGCGGCGGCGTCCGTCCGGAACCAGCGACCTCTGTTTCGTCGAGTTCACCTAACCCGCGAGGACGAGGACCTTCACCTGGCTCGGCACGATGCGCATTCGACGTGAAGGGCGAGCGCATCGAGGATCGGTGGCGCACCGTCGCGATTGCGATGCCGGCGCCGATCTCGCCGACGGCGTCGCCGCGCGCTTCCAGCGCTGATGGGTCCTAGCTTTCTTCCGACCTCGGGGGGCGCTGGTGCGGGAAAGCAGCGCAGAGGTGCTCGACAAAGGCAGACACCTTCGGGCTGAGCAACCTCCGCGATGTGTAGAGCACCCAGATCTCGGTCCGCCGCTCGGGGACGCGACCCCAGCATAAAAGCCTGCCCGAGAGCAGGTCCGCATCGACGAGCGAGCCCGGCAGCAGCGCGGCGCCCGCCCCGTTGCGAGCGGCCTGCCACGCCATCGACACCGAGGACGACCTGAGGACAGGCACGGGCGTGAAGGCCTCGATCCCGTTCTTCCCTTCGACGCGCCACACCGGCATTCCTGCCGTCGTCGGCAGGAGGATCGCTGGCACGCCGATACTCGCCTCGTCGCCGGCTCGCCTTCGGGGCCTCTCGAGGGATGGCGGCGCGACGAGGAGGGTTTCCTCTCGCATGACGATCCTCCCGACGAGGCACTCGTCGAGATGCGGATTGACGCGCACCACGAGATCAACGCCCTCGATCAGAGGATCGATCATCCGGTTCTCGCTCAGGACCTCGAGAGCAATCTCGGGATAACGAGCCACGAAACGCGCTGCGATCTGGCCCATGTAGAGGTCTGCGAACAGCCCCGGCACGCTCACCCTCAGGGGTCCGCGCGGACGGGAGAGCCCGCCGGCGAGGGCTTGGCCCACGTCCTCGATCTCGGCCAGCAAGCCGCCGGTTTGCCGGTGGAGCATCACGCCCTCCTCCGTGAGCCGGAACGTCTTGGGACCACGCTCGACGAGCCGGACCCCCAGCGCGTCCTCCAGCTCCCTCAGGCGACGCGACAACGTCGTCTTCGGCTGCCCCGTGGCACGGCTCGCGCGGCCAATGCCGCCGTGGCCGACGATATCGTGGAAGGCGACGAGAGCGAGAAGGTCCATGGGTGTGCCATCCGTGGAACGCCGAGAGCCAAAGCAGCCACTATCACGCGACGGCAGGAACATTCAACGTGCGACTCGGGACGCGGCGTGCGTCCTGAGACGTCACGGAGGAACTCATGGCGATTCTGGCGATCGGCGGTACGGGAATGATCGGCTCTCACGTGGTCGAGGAGCTGGCGAGGCGGGGTGCGGAGGTCCGCGCATTCGGAAGTGAGCCGTCTCCACGTGGGGCGCCCGCCGGCGTCGAGGAGGTGATTGGCGACATCTTCGATCTTGAGCTCATGCGCCGTCTGCTCCGCGAGGCCAGCACGGTGTTCGTCCTGAACCCGGCCGTCGCGGACGAGCTGGCCAGGGTGCTCCTCACCCTCAGCCTGATCGACGAGGCGAAGATCCAGCGCGTCGTCTACCTCTCGATGATGGGGGTCGACCGCTTTACCGACGCGTCGAGGGCGGCCGCAAAGCTCGCGGCCGAGCAGACGATCCGGCAGATCGGCCTCCCCACCACGATTCTGAGGCCGAACGCGGTCTTCCAGAACGACGTTTCGTTGAAGGATGCGATTACCAGGCACCATCGTTACGCGACCCCGCTCGGCAGCGTCGGCATCACGATGGTGGACCTGGTCGATGTCGCCGAGGTCGCGGCCCTCGAGCTCCTGCGACGCGAGCGATCGGCCGCGCCCCTCCCGACCGAGGTGATCGAGGTCGTCGGCCCGGAGACGCACACGGGGCAGAGCATCGTTCGGGTGTGGTCCGACGTGCTCGGCGAGAACGTCACCTACGAGGGGGACGATCTCGATGCCGTGGAGCAACGGATGCGCGGCGTGATGCCGGCTGCGGGGGCGTATGATCTGAAGCTCGTGTTCCGTGGCATCCTTCGCGAAGGCGTGCTCGGCGCCCCTGGCGCCGCCGAGCGACTCGTCGCGATGCTCGGTCGCCCGTTGCGAACGTATCGCTCATTCGCCCTCACGATGGCCGGCGCGTCCTCGTAGCCGATCGAGGGGCCGAGCGTCACGCTCCCATGACGAAACGCCCGCGCCGAGCATGCACGCGTGTCACACGCGCATGACACCCGTCATGCGCGCGTCACAGCGCAGGCGCGCCGGGGCGAAACGTTGATGCGCGAACCAGGCCATATCCGCGGCAGGGACGCCGTGGCATACGGGATGCTTTGGGGGATCCGCACCACCCTGGAGGACACGATGGCTTCGAAAACGCACCTCTTCTCGCTCCTGCTGCCCGCCCTTCTCGCCGCCTGCGGAGATCCCGGCGCGTCCCACGACGACGATCAGGACGTCGTGACGAGCGAGGACGAGACCACGCTCGAGACGCCCCTCGAGACCTCGCCCCTCGATTTCACGCTCTGCCTGAACCAATGCGACGCCAGTCACATGATCATCGGGTGCGACGATCGCACCCAGCGCACGGCGTCGACGGAGGGCGTCAAGCCCTTTTCGCAGGTGGGCTGGTTCGGCAATGGTTGCTCCGGGACGCTCATCGGCAGCAACGTGGTGCTCTCGGCGGCGCATTGTTTCTTCACCGCAGGGACCAACACCTTCCGGCAGGGCCCCATTTCGTTCTCGCTCGGGCAGACCAGCGTCCCGCCGTCGGGAGGGGGGGGCATCGGGTTGCCCGGGGAAACGTGCAGGCGACCTTATGGAACGCAGTACATCAGCAGCGTGACGGTCCCGGGCGAGTACGACAATACGTCCATCGCCGTCGACAACAAGGCCTGGGATTACGCGGTGGTGCTCCTGAACGACGCGCCCGTGGACGCGGAGCCGATGCCCTACGGGTACACCGATTGGAGTACTCTCCAGAACGAGGAGTCGCAGTCCATTGGTTATCCGGGCACCGACAAGGTCTCCGGGACCCTCTGGGACACCGGCCGCAAGAGCTTCCTCGGGCGCTGGCTGGACCCGACCGACATCAACCTGAGCGGCGTGCTCTACGTCGACAACGACGGCGAAGGCGGGCAGAGCGGATCCCCCGTGTTCTACGATTACGCGCAATTCTCGGGGAATGGCACGCTCTCGACCGCATACAAGCTCACCGGCGTCCTCATCGGCAGCCCGGTCGCGGAGTGCCAGGCCGGCCGAAGCTGGGCGGCGCGGATCCTGCCGAAGACGGTGGACCGCATCGACACCTGGAAGGTCGACCCCGACAGCCTGACCTATTCGCGCAAGTTCAAGTCCTTCACCGGCACGCAGATCCTGCCGGCCGTCCCGACCGGCTGCTGACGCCGCTGCTCTCCTCGCTTCGCGTTCTCGCAGAGCGCCGAACGGGTCGGCGCTTTGGCAGGCTGTTGAGAAACGCCGCGAGCGCCCTGGAGCTAGGGAGGAGGACGCAGGAATACGAGAGTATTCCGAGGACGACGACCGACGATCCAGGGCGCGCAGCAAGTTTATCAACAGCCTGCTAGATCGCGGCCTTCAATCCGACATGCACGCGTCGAAATTGGGGTTGACCGGTGCCTTGGGATTGAAGATGGCGTACGAGTAGGAGCAGCAGGCGTTATGCTTGTTCGCTTCTTTCCCGTCGTACACCGCGGTGAAGTCGACCTCGGTGCCCACGTGCACATAGGCCCCCGAAGGGCTCTTGGGGACCGAGTCGGCGGTGTTGACGAGCCGGTACGTGGTGATCATCAGGTCCTTGTAATACGCGGCGAACGCCTCGTTTCCCACGCGAGGGCTGGCCTGGTTGTACATCTGGACCGATAGATCGAGTGATCTTGCCAGCGGCACCGCGAGCGTCGCCAGCGCCGAGCCGAGGCTGTGGCCGGTCACCGTGAGCGTCCCCTTCAAGGACGCGAGCTCGTCTTTCAAGCTCTCGAGCAGGCCGTTGTACACTGCGTAAAAACCGGCCTCGACCTGCAGGCCGCTCGTAGGCGCCGAGGTAGGCGCGGCATAGTCCGTGAGCTTGCACTCGCTGTCCATGCCGAAATCGGCCCCCGACTGAGAGCCCCGGAAGACGAGGTACTTCTCGCCCTTGTAGGTGGCAACGAAACAGAAGGGTTCCGTCTGACTGCTGCCGTACTGGAATGTGCTCCAGATGAGTTTGCCGAACTCGACATCCTCCACCTTGAATCGGTCGCGCGTCACGGAACACACGTTGTCCGCCTTCCACACGAAATCGGAGGGCGCGGGTTTGTTCGCGGCGAGCCACTGCGCGCACATATTGGAGGCGACGTTGACGAGGAACGAGCAAATCTGGGCGGTCGTCAGGTCGTAGCCGTCGGGCAGGTGGATGCCGTTGTGGGACGCAGACATATTTTCTTTCTCCTCTTCGGGTGAATCGGAGAAAACTCTTTCGTCCACGATGGCGAGCTGGGCCAACATAACGGCGTGCGCGGCGCCTCGCGAAGACATCCTGCACACCACGGCGCATCTCTGCGCCGGCACCATGTTCACCACGTGGGCCGGCGCTGGGGGAAGCGTCACGGCGACATGACCGGCAGGACGATCGCCGAGGGCGCTTCGCGCGAGCGCGCGATCGTCTGGGTGGCGGCCACGTAATCGGACGCCTTCGCCGCAAAGATGCTGTCCACGTAGCGCTGCGGATTGCGATCGAGGACCGGGAACCAGGTGCTCTGCACCTGCACCATGATCCGGTGCCCTTTGCGGAACGTGTGGGCGCGGGTCTCGAGGTCGATGGCATAACGCAGCAGCTTGCCGGGCGGGAGGGGCGCGGGCTTGGCGAAGCTGTCGCGGAAGCGCCCGCGCAGGACCCTGCTCGCGACCATGAGCTGATAACCGCGCATGTCGGCGGCCGGCTCGGCGTTGTTTTCACCGTCCGCCGGAGCCTCGGGCGGGGGCTTCGGATCGCCCTCCGGGTAGACGTCGATGAGCTTCACGATCCAGTCGCTGTCCGTGCCCGACGTCGACGCGAAGAGCTCGGCGACGATATTGCCGGCCACCGTGAGATCCGCGTCGAGCGGGCCCGTCGAGAAGCTCAGCACATCGGGCCGGTGATCGACGAAGCGCTGGTCCTGCACCATCCACGTCCGCCACTGGCTGCCCGTCAAGAGCGGCTGGATCGGGCGAGGGACAAAGGGCACCGGGTTCTGCGGATCGGAGACGTAACTGTCGGCGGCGCCCCGGCCCGTCTCCGTGGGCGGCTCGAACGACAAGGCCCGGCCCGCGCGCAGGTAGAGCTTTTTCTTGGTGATGCCGGCCTCGGGCGGCCAGCGATCGAAGGTGCGCCAGCGGTTCGTGCCGGTCTCGAAGATCGTCGCCTCGGGCTGGTCCTCGGTGGGTTTGTCGTGGAGCCAATGGGCGAGCCAGGGGATGACGATCTTGTCCCGGTAATACACGCCGGTGTCGCTGCCGAAATCCACGGGTCCGAGCTTGCGCCCGGGGCTGCCCCATCCGCCGTGGTTCCAGGGGCCCACGACAAGGTGGTTCTTACGCGCGGCGTCGCTTTTCTCCAGCGTCGCGTAGATGCCGAAGGGCCCGTAAAAATCCTCCTGATCCCACCAGCCCGCGACGTTGAGGATGGGGATCGTCGCCTTGCGCAGGTGCGACACGATCGCGCGCCGCTCGAGGAACGCGTCCAGGTTCGGGTGCGCGACGAAATCGTTCCAGGTCGGCATTTTGCCGTGAAAATGCCGCGCGTCGGCATTGGCGAGTGGCCCGAGGTCGAGGAAAAAATCGTAGAGATCGGAGCGGCCGTACGAGAAGACCGTGTTCGCCTCCTTGCTCGTCTCCATCCTGGCGACGTACTCGAAGCCATAGGCCAGCCGGAATGCACCGTTGTGCCGGAAGTCGTCGCCGGTGAACTCGTCGGCGGGAGAGGCCTCCTCGACGATCGCTCGTAATGCGGGGTGCGGCTCGAGCAGGGCCATGGTGGCCGTCCATGCGGCGTACGAGGTGCCCATCATCCCCACGCGGCCATTGTTGCCGGGCACGTTCTTCACGAACCATTCGATGGAGTCGTACGCGTCGGTGGCGTCGTCCACGCCGCGCGGGTCGGCCGGGTCGTGCGGCGGCGGGGTGATGACGAACGTCCCCTCGGAGCCGAAGCGCCCGCGGCAGTTCTGGGCCGCGAAGATGTAGCCGTCTGCGCGAAACGCGTCTATCCCGGGGTTTTCCAGGTCAGAGGCGTCCTCGGGGATGCCATAAGGCGAGCGTATGAAGAGCACGGGCAATGGCTTCTTCGCGTCGACGGGCGAGGCGATCACCGTCTCGAGCTTCACCCCGTCACGCATGGGGACCATCACCTTCGTCATCGTGAAAGCGGGGGACCTGGGCGCAGGCGCGGGCGCGGGTTGGTCGGCCCGGGCGGGCGTGGGGGGCTTGTCCGCGGGCTTCGCGCTGGAGGGCGGATTCGCGCTCGCGCACGCGAGCACGAGGAGCGGGGCGAGGAGGGGGGCCGCTTGACGCACGGGCGGAGCGTAGCATGTCACAGGCATTCGCGGATCGGCTGGGCGTGACCGCGCAAGGCCCGCCGCGCTCGGATCGGACGCATGGCCCAACGAAAGCCGTTGGCGCAGGACCTTTGCCAGGGCTGATTTCCTCGGCCAGGCAAAGCCAGGCCGATTCACCCCCCGAGGCGAGCTCGCCTCGCGCTCTCGCCGAGCATCGAATCGATGCTCTAGGCTTCCCGGGCGTTACGATCGGCGCGGCAGGCGTCGAGGAATGCGCGCGCCTCGGCCTCGTGGGCGAAGAACTGCAAGGGGGGCAGCCAGGGCCGGAGCAGGGAGCCGGCCCGCGTGAGCATGTTCATGACCATCTGCTGCCGGAAGGTGCCGCCGTAGATGCCCGTCGCGGCGATGGTGCCCGTGGGATCGAGCGCCGTGGAGAGCTTGCGCCCCTCCGTGGAGAACTCGCCGAACTTCGTGATGTCGACGAGGAGGGAGATGGGCCGGCCGATCGTCGCGGCATACGCCGCCTGGAGGTCGTAGAAAGTTTCGATCGTGCTCCCATCGACGCTGCCCGCGAACCTGACATGGAAGATATCGGTCGATTCGATGCGGTACCCGTGTGTACCCAGCATCTTCCAGTCCGTGAAATCCCCCCCGGATATCCTCGGCGTGCTCGTGCTCATGGAATGCCGATACGTACAGCACGGGCGGCGTGAGGATCAACGCCTGATGAGGTCCGTTCCGTGCGCGCCGGCGCCGCCGTCAGCCGTCGAGCTCGTCGTCGATGTCGAGGAGATCACCGTCGTCGTCCTCAGAAACCGGCGCGTGTGCGCCGGCTTCCGGCGTGGGCGCTGCCGCGGCGCGCTGGCTCGACCACGGCCGCCCCCAGCCGCCGGGCGCGCCGAAGGGCCGCGAGGGGGACGCCTCGGCCGCGGCGCGCCGCTTGAGAAACCCTTGGCTCGTCGCGACGAATCCCGCTTCTTTCAAGGCGTCCGCGAGCGGCGAGCGGGCCGTGGGTTCGCCGTCGACCGTGGCGAGGAGGACGGTCCGCGCGCGGCCTTCGTCGATGAGGTCGGCGAGCGCGCGGGCGAGCGCGCGTCGTTCGGTGCGGAGCTCGGGCTCGTCGCGCGGGAGGAACGTGAGGAGCCCCCGCTCGCTTTTGCCCATCCAGGCGAGCAATCGGCCATCGTGGAGGACGACACGCGCGCCGGCCGCTCGTTTGGGCCGCGCCGCGCCACGATTCCCGCTCTCCGGCTCGGCGTCGTCGCCCGGCCAGCGCACGGAGGCGCCAAAAGGATTCGCAGGGTCGGAGGCCGCGAGGACCAACGTGGGGCCCTCGGCGGAAGGCTCACGGAAGGAGCGGAGCCTGTCGTCCGCGCCGGGGAGCGCGAATTGCGCGGCGCCGAGGCCCGCGACGAAATACCCCCGACGAACCCGCCCGGCCTCCTCCATGGCGCGGAGGACATCGTAGACGGCGGAAAAACCACCCACGAGGCCCTCGGCATGCGCGGCCTCGCGCGTGAGGACGCCGTGTCGATCGAGGAGGGTTCGCGCGAGCGCGGCGCGGCGCTCGGTCTCGCTGGGACCCTTTTCCCCAAGGGAAGGCAAAGGCAAAAGGGACCAGCGGCCTTCACTTCCGGGAGGCCCCGCGCGGCGCGCGCCAAAAAGCCCCCCGCGGCTCGGGTGCCGCCGTCCGCCGCGTTTTTCCTCGCGGCCGAGGGAACGCAAAGGCGCGAGCGTGTCATTCGTGACCTCGCCCGCCCAGACGAGCTCCCACAAGGCCGCGAGCACGTCGTGCCCGAAGCCGCCCGTCTCGCGCAGGAGATCACCGAAAAAGACGGCGCCCCGCCGCGAAAGCGTCTCGCGCACGCGCGCGGCCATCGCGCCCTCGGCCTTGCCGGGCGGCGGCGCGAGATAGGGATAGGCCTGCGAGAGGTAAAGCGCGATGCGGCCCGAGGAATCGCCGACAGGCTCGACGCCGCGCCAAACGACCTCGCCGGCGGCGCAAAGCGCGTCGAGATCCCCGGGGAGATAACCTTGCACGCGGGCCGGGAGGATCTCGGCTTCGAGCGCGGAGGCGACGAGCGGCGCGCCCTGAAGGAGCTCGACGGCGTAGAGCAGGGCCTCTTGTCCGCGGCGCGGGCGCGTGAGGCCGTGCCATTCGACGAGGAAACGCGCGTACGCCTCCGGCGGGACGGGCTCGACCTCGGCGCGGAGGCGCGCGAGGGAGCGTTGCTTGAGCGAACGGAGGACCTCGGTCTCGCAATACTCGCGGCCGGATCCGCCGGGCAAAAGCTCGCCCTCCGTGACGCGGCGGCGCTCGATGAGCGTGGCGAGCGCGACCCGCACGGGGCCGACGCCGAGGCCATAACGCGCAGCCACGTCCTCGGCGCGGAAGGGGCCGTGGGTCCGGGCATAACGGGAGACGAGGTCGACGAGCGGATCTGCCGCGGGTTCGAGGAACGCCGCGGGCAACCCCGCCGGAGGCACGACACCGAGGGCGTCCCGGAACCGCCCCGCGTCCTCGGCCGCGACGAAGCGCCGCTCGCCCGCGATCGTGACCTCGAAGATACGCCGCGTCCGCGTGAGCTCGTCCAGAAACCCGGAGACACGCGTCGCGCCGCCGCCGTCTTCCTCGGTCCCCGCGCGCGCAAGAATCTCGTCCCGCGAGAGATCGCCGAGCGCGAGGAGCAGATCGTGGAGCTGATCGGCGTGCTTGAGCGGGCGTTTTCCGTCGAGGCGCTGGAGGGAGCACGCGAGCACCTCGATCGAGGCCGGATCGAGCAATTCGCGCATCTCGGCCTCGCCGAGCAGCTCGCGCAGGCGCGTGTGGTCGATCGCGAGCATCTGCGCTTTGCGCTCGGCGAGCGGCAGATCCCCGTCGTACATGAAGTTGCCGACGTACCCGAAGAGGAGCGACGCGGCGAAAGGCGAGGCCGAACGGGTGTCGACCTCGTGCACGCGGACCTTGCGCGATTCGATTTTCTTCAGCAGGTCGACGAGCGCGGGCAAATCAAAGACGTCGCGCAGGACCTCGCGGTAGGTTTCGAGCAGGATGGGGAACGAGCCATACCGCGCGGCGACGGCGAGCAGGTCCGAAGCGCGTTTTCGCGCGGCCCATAACGGCGAGCGTTTGCCCGGGCGCTTGCGCGGCAAGAGCAGCGCGCGGCCGGCGCATTCGCGGAAGCGCGCGGCGAAGAGCGCGGAGGCGCCGAGGCTCCGGACGACGAGATCCTCGACCTCGTCGGCGTCGGGGAGCAGGAGGCGCGCGTCGGGCGGGCCCTGGGCCTCGGGGAAACGCAAGACAACGCCGTCGTCGGCCCAGACGGCCTCGATTTCGAGGGCGAGCTCGGCGCGGCAGCGCTCCTCGATGGCGCTCGCGAGCGGAGCGTGCACGCGCCCGCCGAACGGGGAGAGGATGCAGACGCGGGTGTCGCCGACCTCGTCGACGAAGCGTTCGAGCACAATCGTGGTGTCGCTCGGGACCTCGCCCGTCGCCGCGGCTTGCTCGCGGACGTACCGGAGGAGGTTTTTCGCGGCGCGCGTGTCGAGGTGATGTTTTTCGCGGAGGAGGCGCTCGGCCGCGGCGTCGTCGGCCTTCGTGATCTCGCGGGCGACGCGGCCGATCTCGGTCCCGAGCTCGACGTTGCGGGAGGCGCGATCGCCGCGCCAGAACGGCATCTTGCCGGGCTGGCCGGGCGCGGGCACGACGAGGACACGGTCGTGCGTGATCTCGGTGATACGCCAGGAGGACGCACCGAGGACGAAGACCTCGCCTTCGCGCGCCTCGAAGACCATTTCTTCGTCAAGCTCGCCGACGCGACGACCGGGTTTGCCGGCGGCTTCCTCCGTCGCCAGGAAGACGCCATAGAGGCCCCGATCAGGAATGGTGCCGGCATTGACGACCGCGAGCCGCTTCGCGCCTTCCCGCGCGCGGATCGCGCCCGTGGTCCGGTCCCAGACGATGCGAGGGCGCAGCTCGGCGAACTCGTCCGAGGGATAACGGCCGGAGAGCATGTCGAGCAGGCCTTCGAAGCTCGCGCGCGGGAGATCCGCGAAAGGCGCGGCGCGGCGGACGAGCGAAAAGAGGGCGTCTTCGTGGATTGAATCCATCGCGGTGATCGCGATGATCTGCTGGGCGAGGACGTCGAGCGGGTTGCGCGGGTAAAACGTGGCCTCGACCTTGGCGTCGATCATGCGGCTCGTGGCGGCGGCGCACGCGAGCAGGTCGCCGCGGTGCTTCGGGAAGACCACGCCGCGCGAGGTGGCGCCGACGGCGTGGCCGGCGCGGCCGATGCGCTGGAGGCCGGCCGAGACGCTCGGCGGGGATTCGATCTGGACGACGAGGTCGACGGCGCCGAGGTCGAGGCCGAGCTCCAGCGAGGAGGTCGCGACGATACACGGGAGGCGCCCTTCTTTGAGCGCCTCCTCGATGCGCGTGCGCTCGTCCCGCGCGACGGATCCATGGTGCGCGGCGGCGATCTCGGCGCCTGCGGCCTCGTTGATCGCCGCCGCGAGCCGCTCGGAGAGCCTGCGGCTGTTGGCGAAGATCATGGTGGATCGATGCGCGCGGACGAGCTCGACGAGGCGCGGATGAATGCTCGGCCAGATCGAGCGCGCGGCGGGATCCGCGCCGGGCCCCTTCCCCGTGTCCTCGCCCGGTTCGCCCATGCGGGTCATGTCGTCGACGGGCACCTCAATGGTGAGCTCCAGCGATTTCGGCGCGCTCGCGTCGACGATGGTGACGGGGCGCGGGACGAATTTCCCCTGATCGTCGATCTCGCCCCCGCCGAGCAAGCGCGCGATTTCATCGAGCGGGCGTTGCGTCGCGCTGAGGCCGATGCGCGTGGTCCGCGCCCCCTCGCCGCGCAGGGCTTCGAGCCGCTCCAGCGACGAAAAGAGGTGCACGCCGCGCTTCGTGGCGGCGAGGGAGTGGATCTCGTCGATGATGACGGTGTCGACGGAGCGCAGAATCTCCCGCGCATTCGAGGTGAGCAGGAGGAACAACGACTCCGGCGTGGTGATCAGGATGTCGGGCGGGCGTTTTCCGAGGCGCGCGCGCTCCTCGGGCGAGGTATCCCCGGAGCGGATCGCGACCGTGGGGACACGGAAAGGGATGTCGAGCCGCTCGGCCGTCTTGGTGAGGCCGGCGAGCGGGGCGCGCAGGTTCCGCTCGACGTCGGCGGCGAGCGCCTTGAGCGGCGAGACGTAAAGGACGCGGCAGCGCGATTCTTTCGGTGGTTCGTCCGAAAACACCAATCGATCGAGCGCGACGAGAAACGCGGCGAGCGTCTTGCCCGAGCCCGTGGGCGCGAGGAGGAGGGTCGACTTTCCGGCCTGGATCGGCGGCCAGCCTTTTTCCTGGGCCTCGGTGGGCCCAGGGAAGGCACCCTGGAACCAGGTGCGCGTCGCCTCGTGGAAATGGGCGAGCGCGCCGCCCTTCGAGGTCTTCGCCCGGGGCCGCGTCACGCGCGCGCCTCCCGGATCGCCGCGCGCCGCGGGGGCTGGCATCGAGGGCAATGATAGGTGGAGCGTCGCGCCTCGCCCTGGCGGCGCATTTCGAGGAGGGCGCCGCAATCGTAGCAGGGCTCGCCCGCGCGGCGGTACACGGCGAGGGGCCCTTCGCCGGGGCGCGCGCCTTCGCGGGTGGTCCGCGTGTGGCCGTGGTGCGCGCCGGGCCCGCTTGCATGGGGTTTCGCTGTCGCATTGGCGACCATGATGCGGCGGGCAAACACGAGCAGGCGCGCGAGCTCCTCGTCGGAGAATGCGGAGGCGGGGGCGAACGGGTCGAGCCGCTCGTGAAAGAGGATCTCGCTTTTGTAGACGTTGCCGATCCCGGCGACGACCTGCTGATCCATGAGCGCGTCGCCGATCTCCCTGCCGGCCATGCGCCGAAGCCGGGCGAGCGCGGCGGCTTCGTCGAACGCGGGGGCGATGAGGTCCGGGCCGAGCCTGCCGATCGCGGCATCCCCGGCGAGCAAGCTCGCGCGGACGAGGCGCGCGACGGGCGCGCGGAAGCAGACGGCGACGAGCGCGGGCACGGCGAGCACGGCGGTGGCGGAGGCCGGAGACCGGCGCCAGCGCTCGTGCTCGCCATAAAGGTGCCAGGCGCCGCCCATGCGGAGATGGGTGTGGAGGACGGTGCCCTCGTCGAAAAAGACGAGCAGGTTCTTGCCCCGCGCCTCGACCTTGGTGACGAGGTGGCCGGCGAGCCTTTCGATCGACTGGTGCCGGAGCACGAGCGCGCGCACGGGCTGTCCCACGAGCCGCGGGCCGAGCGCGCTGGCAATGCGGTGGAGGGTATCACCTTCGGGCACGGCTCCCTCGTAACAGCGGCGAGCCCGCCCGACAAGGGACCGAGCACGGCAAAGGCAAACCCTTTTCTGTTCCGCAGGAGAACACGACAATCGCGAGGTGGATCGAGGGCTCAGGAGGCTCGCCGGGTGGATCGTCCCGGCGCTCCACAAGCTGCGGCGGCGGGTAGATGAGCCGCGCGTGACGGGGCGAGGCCGGCGACGTATCTTGCGGCCGCGCAGGAGCAACCGTGAGCATCGATCTCTCGCTCGTGATCACATCGTCCTCGCGGCCGACCGCGAGGAGCAAGCAAGACGCGCGTCTGCTCGCGTGGCGGCGGGCGTTCGTCCCGGTCGCGTGGTCGGCGATGTTCGATGGCGGCGATGTCGTGCCGCTCGAGGAAGAAGACGGGGCGCCGACCCTGTTCTGCCGCGCCGCCGAGGCGCTCGCTCGCCTGCGCGAGCGGAGCCCGGTGCTCGCGCGTCGGCTGCCGGCGCGCGCGTCGGCGGCCCTGGACGCGCTCGCGGCCGGGCTCGCGGCGGCGACGGCGAGCGAGTACGTGCAGCTGCGCCTCCACGAATTGGTGCCTGCATGGTCGGGGGCGGCGGCGCTGCGCGAGATGGTCGAGTCGACACGAGCGCCGGAGCTGACGGGGTGGACGGCGGCGCTGCACTGGGCCGGGATGGACGTGGAGAAGCGGCGGATCGTGATGACGCGCCACGGCGGGACGCTCGCGCAGGCGTGCGTGGGCGAGGTCTGCGGCCACGAGATGCCGGCCGCGCCCGCGCGGTCGATCGCGCTGCGCGACGCGCTGGCGGCGACGGAGGAGCGGGGGCGAATGCACGGGGCGGTCGTCGCGGCCGCGGAGCTCGAGGAGGTCACGGCGTTCCTGTTGCTCGAGGACGAATTGGTGATCGACGGGCCCTGGCTCGACGCGCTCGAGGCGACGTTCCGCGGCTCGTTGCAATTGCCGCCGACGCTCGCCGAGGTGGCGCGCGGGATGACGCAGGCCGCCGATCCGTCGCACCGGCCGCTCGCGCAGCAGGTGATCGATCGCCTGCTCGACGAGGTGGCGGAGCCGTTCGCGCCGGTCGCGACGTTGCCGGCGGAGCAGGCAGCGGCCGCGTTGGCGGCGCTCACGGTCGAGGCTGCGCGGCGCGGCAAGCTCGGCCGCGCGCTGCGTTCGCGCAGCGAGCCGCTGGCGCTTTCGATCACCGCTGCGGGTCCGGTCCGCGCGCAGGTGCCGGCGGCGCAGCTCGCGTTGCTGCGGTGGTTCGAGAATGGCAATCCATTGCCGCGGCGCGAGCGGCTGCCAGCGGCGATCCTCGCCTGTCGCTTCCACGCGCTGCGCCACGGCCTCGGGTCGTTGTCCCATCACGATCCGCTGGCGCCGCCGGTGGAGCTCTTCGGCGCCCGGGCGACGCCGTGGTCGTGGGCGCTCGGCCTCGGATGGACGGGCGAGACGCTGCGCGTGTGGAGCAACGCGCCCGAGCTGCCGAGCGTCGAACAGCGGCGCTTGGCAGCCAACACGTTCGTGCGTCGTTGCGTGGCGATGGCGGGAGAATGGACGGAGAGCGAGCGCGCATGGCTGCTTTCGCGCGGGGCGGTGCCCGTCGACGATGCGCTGCTCGACGCCGACGATCGGGCGATCCTCCGCGCTGCGCTCGGCGACGCGGGCGCGGTGCCGGCGGTGCTCGCCGCGGCGACGGCCGATCCGGCGCGCGTCGACGCGGCGATCGCCGTGCTCACGCGGCAGGAGGAGGTCGGCGAGGAGCTGCTCGCGTTCTTCGCCGCGACGGCGCCGCGGTGGCCGCTCGCGGCGACGGCGCTGGCGAAGCGCTGCGGCGGCGATCCGGTCCGGCTCGCGCTCGTGCTCGACGCGTTGCAAGGACTGCCTGCCAGGGTCACGCAGCAGATCGAGTATCGCGACGAGGGGATGACGAGCCGCGAGGAGCAGGAGAGCTTCGCCGCCGAGGTGCATGCGGCGGTCGAGGGGCTTGCAATCGTGGGCGCGGTGCCTTCGTTGCAGCACGGGGCCGAGGCGTTGCTCACGGCGGTGCGTGCCGCGATCGCCGACGCGTCGTGGTTGTCGCCGGGGTAGCGGCGCTCAGGGTGAACCACCCGCCCATTGGCCCTCGCGCACGAACACCGTCACCGCCGCTCCCGCGTGTGCGTTGAATCCCATCACCACGGCCACGCGTTCATCGCCACGTATTCGGCTCGGATCCACCACGCGCAGCGCAGGCACTCGCGCCGCTACGTCATCACAAGCCGCAAGCGCAGGCTCGATATCGCCGACCTCTTCGCCATCGGATAGACCTTCGATCCACCGGCCCTAAGTGGCGAGCCCGCCCGACAAGGGACCGGGCACGGCAAAGGCAAACCCTTTTCTTTTCCGCAGGAGAACGCGACAATAGCGAGGTGGATCGAGGGCTCAGGATGCTCGTCGGGGGGATCGTCGCCGCAGCCGGCTGCGGCGCGCCCGCCCCCGCGCCGCCTCCCCACCGAACAGCGGCGCCCGCTTCCGCGCCCGCTCCCGCTTCCGCTCCCGCTCCCGCTCCCGCTCCCGCTCCCGCTCCCGCTCCCGCTTCCGCCCCACCGCCGAAATCCGCGCGCGCCGAAGCAGCCGAACGTGTCCTGTTCCTCGCGACCCACCTGCGCACGACCGAACTCCGCGAAGCTTGCCCCGAGACACTCACCGAAGCGCCGCGCGTGCGCTGCTTGCTCTCGCTGCGGTACGCGGACAACGCGCCCTCGAAACAACTCGCGCTCGACCTCTACGAGGAGACGGGCTCCCTCGCGGGGCTCTTGCCCGAGGAGGAGACCGAGGACGGGCGTGGGCAGAAGGTGCGGCTCCGGCCCGCGCGGCCCGTGGGGCAGAACCGCGACCACCTCGTCTGGATCCTCGCGGCGATGCGCGGGTACGCGCGCTTCTTCGCGGCGCTCGAGGCCCGCACGGGCAAACACGTGACGATGCGGGATCGGCCGCTCGATTTTCGATTTTTTTACACCGAGAAGGGCGGCGCGCCGAGCGCGTTCGCCGTGAACCAGAACATCGGGTACAACCTGTTCGGCGCGGTGAACGTCTCCGAGGAGGCCGTGCGCGACACGTTGTTCCACGAGATCTTCCACCTGAACGACGCGTGGCACGAGCAGTGGTCGACCCGCGCCCTCGGCGCGTTGCACGAGGGGATCGTCGCGCGCTGCAAGGACAACCGGCGTTGCCTCTTGCCCTACGCGCCGACGGACACGACGCTGAACGGCAGGCTCTACGCGTTCCTGCCCCGCGGCGGCGTGCGCGAGTACGCGGCCGAGCTCGCGCTGCGGTTTTTCCGGGAGCAACGGCTCGTGCTGGAGGGCAAACCCCTGCCCGCCCCGCCCTTCAAGTGCGGGCCGCCGGAGAACGCCGAGGCGATGCGGCTGCTCGCGGGCGAGTTCTTCGGGGGCGCGGACCTCGTGCCCGCGTGTGACGCCGCGCCTTAGATCAGCCGTCTTTTTCGGCGAAGAGGATCATGCGGTTGTGGGCGAGGCCGATCGGATCCCCGTCCCAGGTGCCGAACGCCTCGGTGACGTGCAGGCCGACGCTGGCGAGAAGCGCGCGAAGCTCGGTGAAATGGTAGAGGCGCACGGAGAAGCGGGCCTCGCGGGTCCGGCCGTCGCGCACGAGGATGCGGTAATCGACGAGGCGGCCCGAGAGCGGGTCGAAGACGTGCCGGTCGATCATGAGATCCGCGCCCTTTTGCAAGATCGTGACGGGCAGGAGCGCGCGCACCATCCAGTCGCGGTTGCGCACGTCGAGGCAGAGCTTGCCCCCGGGCCGGAGCGCGCGCGTGATGCGGCGGAGCACGTCGAGGTTCTCGTCGTCGCGGTGCAAGCCGAAGACGTCGAAGAGGCAAAGGACACGGTCGAACGCGGCGTCCTCGTCGAGCGAGCGGAGGTCGGCGACGCGGTAGTCGACGGGGAGGCGGGCCGCCTCGGCTTCGCTGCGGGCGAGCTCGACGAAGCCCTCGGTGCGGTCGATGCCGACGACGTCGAAGCCACGCCGCGCGAGCTCGAAGGCGTGCCGGCCGTGGCCACAGCCGAGGTCGAGCACGCGCATGCCGGGCATCATGCCGAGGTGCGAGACGAGGACGTCGACCTGATGGTCCGTGCGCTCGGCGCGCAGCGTGTCCTCGTAAAAGTGGAGGTAATCGTCGACGTCGAAGACGGCGTCCCAGTCGAAGACGTAAAACCGCTCGTCATCCAGGTTCTGGCTCATGGGGGTCGGTTTCCGGGCCGCATGCTAGCCGACCCGGCCCATGCAGGGAACGCGCGAAGCGCTCGCCTCTCGCGGCCCACCGTGGTTAGGTGTGCGTGATGAGCGACGAACTCAACCCCTACGCGCCGCCGGAAGCCGGGCCGGGGGAGCGGGCGACGAAGAAAAAGAAGAAGCAGAAGCGCCCCGCATCGGACGCGATCGCCGAGGCCCTCGCGCGGCTGAATCGGCACATCGACGACGCGTCGGCCGTCGCCGTGGACCAGAAGGAGGCCGGCGGCAGGCTGCGCGGCGTGACGGTCGTGTTCGTCGCGCTCGCCGTGGTCGCGATCGTGAGCATGATCCTGGCGGTGCAGACGATCCCGTCGCGGGATCCCGCCTTCGCCCTCCTCATCATCTTCCCGATCCTCTTCGGCATCCTCGCGGTGGCGCTGGTCGCCGTGGACCTCACGATCGTGCCGCGGGGAGCGCCCGCGCGCCCCGAGGCGACGCTGCGGAGCTTCCTCAAGGCGATGACGATGGGCCGGCAAGGGTACGCCTGGGCGTGCCTCAGCCCCACGGCGCGCGCAGAGACCGTGGTTCCGCCGATCCTCGGCGAGATCCCGATCGGCTCGGGGGCCTTCTCGCTCGCCACGCCGTCTGGCCTCAAGGACTGGTCGTCCACGTTCATCCGCATCGGGCACGGGCAGATCCGAAGCGTGCAGGTGAAGCGCGTCTCGATCGCGCGCGAGGACGGCGACGTGGCCGAGGTCGAGGTGCACGCGATCTTCCAGGCGTGGCCTCAATGGGCGAACATCGTGGCCGCGGTCGCGTTCGTCGTGATCCGGCTCGTCGGCGCGCTCCTCTACCTCGTGCTCTTCCTCGCGCTGCGAAAGCGGCACGAGGTCACGTTCCGAAAGACGCTCCTGCGCGGCAAGAATGGGCTTTGGTACGTGTACGCGGGGGATTTCTTCGAAAACGAAACCGCGCGCTGAACACGGAGACGCCGCTCCCGCCCCGGCGCGCCGAGCGGGAGCGGCGCCCCGAACCGTTTACTTGTTGATCTTCTGGCGAATCTCGCCCTTCATCTCCTCGAACTTCCCTTCGGCCTGCTTTCGCTCGTCGCCCGAGAGCGCGCCCGCGGCGCCCTTCACGCGGCCGCCGGCCTTCTCGAACGCGCCCTCGACCTGCTCGGCCGCCTTCTCGGCATCCTGCCGGCCCTGTCCGCGGCCCTGATCGGCGATGCCTTCGCGGCGGAGCCGTTCATCGTCGGTCAGGTTGCCGAGGGCCTCCTTGGCCTTGCCACCGAGCTCCTCCGCGGCGCCTTTGATCCGGTTTCCGATTCCCATGGTTTCCCTTCTCGGATCCCAGCGGATCCGATGTGAGGGGTTCGGGTCGGCAATCGACGTGCCGGCGCGTCTGGCGCCAAACCTGCACATCCGGACGAGCCCATCCGCGATGGTTTCCCCCGAGCGGCCGAATGGAGTCATCATGGGCCGAATGCACCCCGATCCGCCGGCCGAATCTCCGTACGCCGCGCTGCCCGAGGATCTCCGCGAGACGATCGTGCGCTCGTTCGTGGACCGGCAGGCCGGCGCGGCGGGCGCAGCGCAAAACCTGATGTTCGGGTTCCGGGATCCCGCGCCGAAGACCGCGTGGGACGCGCTCGATCACCTCGGGCCGATGGCCGTGAACCTGCTCGTGCGGCTGTTCCACCGCATCGAGGGCATCGATCACACGGGCGCGACCTTCCGGGAAATCCTGTGGATCCGCAATCAATGGTGGGGCGGCAGCGCCGGCATCAAGGTCGTCTACCGGAATCCGGCCGCGATGCGGCGGCGGCTCGACGAGATGCTCATGGGGCCACACGGCAAACGCGTGGTGCGGGACGCCTACATGGGCGGGCTCGAACACCAGCTCCGCCCCGCGATCAAGCTCCTGCCGCGCGCCTTGTTCCGGGCCGCGCGCGCGGAGCTGCCCGACGCGGATACCTGGCGTGAGGTCGACGTGCCCTTGCAAGAGGGCACGCATTTCTGCGTCGGGAAGGGGGATCTGCGCGGGGTCGAGCGGCCGGAGGGGCGCCCTGCGGCGCTCGACGACATCCATCTCGATTGGACGTCGCCGGTGGAGGGGGTCGACGAGCCCACGGGCCGCTGCAACTACCTCGAACCCTGGGAAGGGAGCGTGATGCACTGGCTCGAAGCGAAGCTCGGCCGCGGCGCGCCGGTGTTCACGTTCGAGGTGGCCCGCAAGGTGATCACGCGGGGAAAGGAGCGCGCGCGCGCGTCGGCCCGCGGCGCCGGGGTCTCGCGTTTCCAGGCGATTGCCACGCGCTGGGCCCGCGACGAGATGGCCTTCGCCGTGCGCGGGCGGTTCGGCTACGAGGCCTCGAAGGCGCGGCTCGACGAGATCGAGCGCGCCGTGCGAGCGCTCGATCCGCGCTGATCCTCAATCCGAGGCGCGCCCCCGCAGCGCGCCCACGCCGAGCAGGATCGGCACGAGCGTGAGGAAGATGCCGCCGAGCGCGCCGGGGCGGCTCGCTTCTTTCAAGCCGATGAAGAAGGTGCGCGTGATTTCCGCGTCGGGGACACGCTGCGGGTCTTCGAGGTACGAGCACACGGCGGCGACGTTCGTCCACGTCGCGTGCGCCGTGACGGTCACGAGGGTGAGCCACATCGCGCCCGTGAAGGCGAGGCGGCGGGGCTCGGGGCGGCGCGCGAACCAGGCGGCGGCGCCGACGGCGAGGACGCCGAAGAGGAGCGTGGACCACATCCCCCAGCCGCCCTCGACGAAAAACGCCCACAAACTGAAGCCTTTCATGACCTTCGTTCTCCTTCGCTCGGCGCGGACGGGCGAGGCGCCGTCCCCATGCCACGAAGAACTCCGGGGGGCGGCGGACGTGACAGATTTTTTTTCTGTCACGCCTGGGCTACTTCCGTGTTCGAGGGGACGACATGGACCGAGCCGAGGAAGCAGCGCTCGTCGCACGCCTGCGCGAGGGAGACAAGGCCGCGCTGCGGGTCGTGTACACGTCGTTCTCGGACCGGCTCTTCGGTTTCCTCTTGCGGCTGTCGCGGCGCCGCGACGTGGCCGAGGATCTGCACCAGGAGACGTGGGTGTCCGTGGCCCGCCACGCCGAACGGCTCGCCGACGGCACGGACCTCGCGGCCTGGCTCTTCACGATCGCCCGAAACAAATTCCGATCGTGGCGGCGCTGGGCCGCGCTCGACTTCACGCGGTTCGTGGGCGACGCGGAGGGCGCCGAGCCGGAGGGGCCTTCGGCGCGGCCGGACGCGGGGGACGAGATCGTCGCGCTCGAAAAGGCGCTCGAAGCGCTGCCCATGGCCCACCGCGAGGTGCTCTTGCTCGTGGGGGTCGAGGGGCTCGAAGCGAAGCAGGCCGCCGAGGTGCTCGGGATCCAGCCGGAGGCCTTCCGGCAAAGGCTCTCGCGGGCGCGCGCGGCGCTCTCTGAAAAGCTCGATGGACCGGCGCGGAAAGACGCCGCCGTGATAGGATGAGGTGAACGATGAACGGCCGTGACGACGATCCGCTCCTCGAAAAGCTCCGCGGTTTGCCCGCGCAATCGCCCTCGCCCGCGCGTCGGGCAAAGACGCTCGACGCGGCCGTCGCAGCGCTCGAAGGCAAACGTCGCGCTGGGTTTCGGTGGCCCGAGCTCGCGCTCGCGTCGGTGCTGGCGCTGGCCGGCGCGCTTTATACCGTCGAATCGTTTGCCCGGATCGGGCACATTTATGGGCGGGGCGAGGTCGCGGCGGCGGACGGAATGTAGGACTCAGCCTTCCTGGAGGAGCTTTTGCACGAGCGCGCGGCCCTCGGGGGTCCGGTCGCGCTCCGCGTTCGTCCCATTCATCGGCGTCCAGCTCATGTCGACTTCGAGCCGGTAGGAGCCCTCGAAGGCGTGCGGCGGCGCGCCGCCCCATTCCGCGGGGGAGAGCATCGAGAAATAAAGATCGTCCTCGCTGCGCCGATAGAGGTGATAAACGCGGCCGGGGATCTTGCGGAAGCTGCAGCGCGCGCGGTGGAGGCGCGCCGAGGTGCGCGCTTCGTCGAGCAGGCGCCGCGCCTCTTCCTGGAGCGCGCGCATCTGGTCGCGGATGACCTCGAGCTTGCCCCCGACGACCATGCCAAGCGCCTGATCGGCCTTTTCGATCTCCTGGGCCATGTCGACCAGGTCGATACGCGCGGCGAGCCGGCTCGTGGGGTACGGGACGGCGCGGGTCGTGGCGAGGTCGGCGGAGGGGGTGTCTTTGGGGTCTTGTTCGAGGGTCATGGTGCGGGTCGGAGGCGCGTCGGGATCTTCGAGGTGGTACCCTCGGCGGGGGTGCGATGCAACCCGTGCGCTCAGCCCGAGCTACCTCGGCTACGTGCAATGGGTGATCGCCCGGGGCGCCGCCCCGGACCCCGCGGGGGGCTGTCCGCCCCCTTGTATCTGAAGGCTGCGCTAGGGTTCGGGGGTCTGGAGGCAGAGGGCGCGGTAGACCGTGGCCCCTTGGGTCTTCGAGCCCGTGGTCGAGCTTG
>NZ_JARZHI010000090.1:0-37033 GCF_029946465.1 Polyangium sorediatum | reverse complement strand
GCGCGGCGCGCGGCCGAGAGCGACGCGGCGCTCCACGCCCTGTTCGCCCGCGCGGCGGAGGCCGGGCCGAGCACGCCCGCGGGCGTGTCCGGGCGCGCGACGATGCCGCTGCTCCGCGCGCGGAGGCCGCCGGTGCCGCCCGAACGGCGCGCGTCGATGACGGTGATCCGCGGCGGCGCGGATACGAAAAAGACCTCGGGCGAGGCCTCTCGGAGCGACGCGCGGATCCGCGAGGGGCGCGTGCTCGTCACGGGCGGCGCGGGGCACCTCGGGCAAAACCTCGTGCGGCGCCTCGTCGCCGAGGGCAAGGAGGTCCGCGTGCTCGTGCGGGGCGCGCGCGGCGCGGCGGCGCTCGCGGGTTTGCCCGTCGAGGTCGTGACCTGCGACGTGCGCGACGCAAACGCGCTCGGCGCGGCAATGCGCGGCGTGACCGAGGTGTATCACGCGGCGGCGAGGGTGGCCGAGGGAGACGAGCAAGCGTTTTTCGAGACGAACGTGCTCGGGACACGCGCGCTCCTCGGCGCGTGCCGCGAGGTGGGCGTGCGGCGGGTGGTCGTGACGAGCTCGCTCGACGCCGTGCGGTACGACGACGCGCGCGGCGCGCCGATCGACGAGGCGACGCCGCTCGACCCGTTCTCCGCGCATTCGCCGCACGCGCGGACGAAGGCGCTCGCGGAGCACGAATGCTTGAAGGCCGTGGCCGACGGGCTCGACGTGGTCGTGGTCGCGCCGACGACGCTGGTCGGGCCCTTCGACGATCGGCCGAGCGCGATCGGGCGGGCGCTCGTGGATCACGCGAACGGCAGGCTCCGCGCCTTCGCGCGCGGGGCGCTCCTGCTCACGTCGACGCGCGACGCAGTGGAGGCCCACCTCGCGGCGATGCGGAGCGGGCGCAAAGGGCAGAAGTACGTGATCACGACCGAGCTCGTGTCGATCGACGATCTGCTCTCGTTCTTCGAGGAGGCGAGCGCGCGGCGCCGCCCGCCGTTCGCCGTGCCGGCCTTGCTCGCGCGGATGTCCCTCGCCCAGAAGCTCGCGGCCGCGCGGATGCTCGGGGGTGAACGCCCGCCCGGCGCGCCCGCGCCCGCGTCCTCGCCGCGGCGCGCGGACACCTCGAAGGCGGAGCGCGAGCTCGGCTTCGTGCCCACGTGCGTGCGGAGCGCGATTTACGACGCATACGCCGATTTCTTCCGTCGGGCCCTCGTGCCCGAGGGCCCCGCGTCGCGCGGGGCCCACATCACGCGGTCGTGAACGCGTGAGACCTGGGGTGGTCCTGACGGACGGTTTGTCCGGGCGTCAGGGCTGCCCTCGATTCGACAGGGGGGGACCAGTTCAGGGGTGCCGAAGGCGAACGCCGCGGCCGTGAATGACGAACGAGGTCCTGCATGAATGGGAAGGCAGAGAGGATCGACTACGACATCGCCGTGATCGGCGCAGGTCCGGTCGGATGCGTGTCGGCGCTCGCGTTCGCGAAGCGAGGCGCGAGGGTGCTCTTGCTGGAGTCGAACCCGCGCGCCGTCGAGCGGCTCGCCGGCGAGTGGCTGCACCCGCCCGCCGTCGACATCCTCCGCGGGCTCGGCGTGGATCTGTCGGCCGGCGCGACGCACGAGACGGGGCGCGGGTTCGTCCTGTACCCCGACGACGGTACGAACCCGATCGCGCTCCCGTATCGCGCCGGCAACGTCGGCCACGCGATCGAGCACGTCCGGCTCGTCGAGCGGCTGCGCGAGCGCGTGATGGGCGAGGCGCTCATCGACTACCAGCCCGGATCGCGCGCGACGAGCATCGTCGATCAAACGCTCTCGTACCAGCAGAAGGGCAGCAGCGAGCGCATGGTGCGCGCCGGGCTCGTTGTGGGCGCGAGCGGCCGGAGCGGCGTGGCGCACGCGGCGCTCTCGATCGATCGAAGCGCGGCGACGTATTCGCGCATGGCGGGGCTCTTGCTCGAAGGCGTGCGCATGCCGCTCGAAGGGCACGGCCACGTGTTCCTCGGCGGCCCGGGGCCGGCGCTCGCGTATCGGCTGGACGATCGGCACGTGCGGCTCTGCCTCGACGTGCCTCTCTCGATGCGCGTGCAGCGCAGCAAGGCCGCGACGCTCTGGGACGCATTCTCGCCCGTCCTGCCCGAGGCGCTGCGGGGCGCGCTCCGCAAAGCGCTCGAGAGCGGCGAGATCGCATGGGCGACGAACCAGATTCGACCGCGCGTCGATTACGGCCGCGAGGGGCTCGCGCTCGTCGGCGACGCGGTGGGCCACCACCACCCGCTCACGGCGCTCGGCATGACGCTCGGTTTTCAGGACGCGATCGCGCTCTCCGAGGCGAAGAGCTTCCGCGCCTACAGCCGCAGCCGCACGATCCAGAGCCGCGCGCCGGAAATGCTCGCGGTCGCGCTCTACGAGGTCTTCGCCGACACGTCGGACGAGACGGCGGCGATCCGCAGCGGGATCTACGACCTCTGGCGCGAGCAGCCCGCGGAGCGCATGCGCACGATGGGCTTCCTCTCGTGCGAGGACACGAACCCGCTGCATTTCGGCGGCTCGTTCCTGAAAGCGCTGCTCCGCGCGTCGAGCGCGATCGTGCGCGACGGCGTGGTGCGGCGGGATCCGCGGCACGCGGCCGAGGTCGCGAGCGAGCTCGGCATGCGCATTCGCTGGCTCATGCGCGCGACGCTGCACCTCACGCCGGCCGAGCCCACGCAGAACTTTCCGCGCTCGGCCGAGGATCGATATGGCGCGGCGCTGAAGGCGGCGGCCGGGCGCGCGGAGGTGCTGGAGCACCCGGCGGCCGAACGCGCGACGCGGCTCGGCAAGGCGCGGCTCGAACCGCGGACGGCGCTCGCGCGGGGCGTGCGCGCGCTCGTGGCCGAGCAGGCCGAGGACGGGTCGTGGGAGGGCGAGGTCATCTGGAATCCGATGCTCGCCGCCCAGTACGTCATGGCGTGCCACGTGATGGGCTTGCCGATCGATCCGGTGCGTCGGGAGCGGCTCTTGCTCCAGTTCGCGCGGACGCGTTTGCCGGATGGAACGTGGGGCATGCACGAGCTGTCGCAGCCCTACCTGTTCGTCACGACGCTCGTGTACGTGGCGGCGCGCCTGCTCGGCGTGCCGGCGGAGGATCCGCTCGTCGCCAAGGGGCTCGCGTTCCTCCGGAGCGAGGGCGGCGCGGCGGCGATTCCGAGCTGGGGCAAACTCTGGCTTTCGCTCTGTGGTCTTTATGGCTGGGAGGGCGTGCCGAAGGTATTGCCCGAGGCGTGGCTGCTCCCGCGATCGTGGGCGCTGCACCCGTCGAAGTATTATTGCCACACGCGGTACATCTACCTCGGCATGTCGCTGCTCGTGTCCGCGCGGCGGAGCGCGCCCGAGACGGCAATCACACGGGCGCTGCGGAACGAGCTGTATCCGGGCGGGTTTGGCGCGGTCGACTTCGCAGCGGCGCGGCGGCAGCGGCGCGAGGCGGAGCTGCAAACGCCGCCGAGCCTGGCGCTCGAATTCGCTTACCAGGCGTTCGAGGTCGTCGATCGGGTGCGAACGCCGAAATCGCGGGCCGGTCTGCTCTCGGCGCTCCGCGAGGAGGTGCGTTATGATCTGCGCGCGAGCGGGCACACCGCGTTGTCGCCGGTGAGCGGGCTGCTCGGGATCCTGGCGCTCTGGATAAACGATCCGAAGGACCCGGACGCGCTGCTCGCGCTGGAGCGATTCGAGGGCTGGATCTGGGAGGACGACACGGACGGCGTGCGGATCGCCGGGGCGCGCAGTGCGTCGTGGGATACGGCCTTCGCAACGCAGGCGCTCGTGGCCGCATCAAAGCACGTGGACGTCGCCGAACCGCTGGCGCGCGCAGATCGATTCCTGGAGGACCAGCAGATCCGCGAGGCCATCGGGGACGCAGCAGCACACGACAGGCTCGATCCACGCGGCGGGTATTGCTTCGCCGGGGTCTGGCACGGCTGGCCGGTGAGCGATTGCACGGCCGAGGCGATGCTCGCGCGTCTGGAATCACCACACGCGCGGGCCTCGGCCGAGGACATGGCAGCAGCGGCGCGGTTCGTGCTCCGGTGCCAGAACCCGGACGGCTCGTTCGGCAGCTACGAGGCGCGGCGGACACGCGTGCCCCTCGAATGGCTGAACCCCGCAGAGATGTTCGGAGATTCGATGAGCGAAGCAGCGTACGTCGAATGCACGGCCTCATGCATCGCAGCACTCTCCGCATTCCAGCAGCATCACCCGGAGATCCTGCGGAGCGAGGTCGACACCGCGATCCGTCGCGCCGCAGCGAGCCTGCGCGCGCTCCAGCACGCAGACGGCTCGTTCCCGGCCGCCTGGGGCGTATGCTTCATCTACGGCACGATGTTCGGCGTGCGAGGCCTACTCGCCGCAGGCGCGCCGCCGCACGACCACGCCATTCGCAAAGCATGCACGTGGCTGAAGGCACGGCAACGCCCAGACGGCGGCTGGGGCGAGCACCACGAAAGCGCAATCCGCGGGCAATACCGCGAAAACGACCGGAGCCAGGTGATCCAGACAGCCTGGGCCATCACAGCACTGCTCGAAGCAAAGGATCCAGACTGGGACGCGATCGATCGCGGCGCGCGTTTCCTCGCCGCCGCCCAACGCGACGACGGCACCTGGCCCGCCGAAGAGCCGGCCGGCCTCTTCTTCCGCACAGCGCTCCTGCATTACACGCTGTACCGAAGCTACTTCCCGGTCACCTCCCTCGGCCTCTACGAGTCCCGCAGGGTCGAGCGCGAAGCCTGGGGACGCGAACGCACAGCCGCGTTCGAACCCGCGTTCGGCTGACGACTCCGGTCTCCCTCGTGGGGCGTCGCGCCGGGGCGCTGCCCCGGACCCCGCGGGGGGCTGTCCGCCCCCTCGACCCCGGACCAGGCACAGCCTGGACCGGGGGTTGAAAAACTGCGCTCCGCGCAGTTTTTCAAACAGGCCGACGAAGAACCCGGCTCGCCAGCCGAACCAGCCGCGCGGCAGTCTCGGTTGGCAGGGTCGCTGCCGGTCTTGACCAGGCCTGTTCGATGAACTGCGCATCGCGCAGTTCATCGAGCCTGGGTCCAGCCCCTGGCTGGTCCGGGTCCAGGGGTGGACAACCCCTGGTCGGGGCCCGGGGTGAAACCCCGGCGCGGCGCCTCAGCCGTGCGCCTTGCTCATGATCTTGTGCAGCTCGTCGATCGAGAAGCCGAAGGCGCGGGCGAGGGACTGGAGTGCGAGGCCTTCCTTTTGACCGACGCCGCCGTCGAGCCACGCGACGGCGGAGGCGACGAGCAGGGTTGCGCGGCGGAGCTCCGGGTCGGGCAGGATCTCTGCGATGGCGCGGGCGCGGGCGTCGATGCCTTCGGAGGCGCGGTTTTGGGCTTCGTCGGCCATCGCGGCGAGCTGGTGCGAGGCGAACTTGTCTTCCGTGAGGGCGCCGACGCGCTCGACGAGACGCTCGGATTCGCTGCTCGTGTAGCGCCCGTCTGCGGATGCGACCAGGTACGCGGCTTCGACGAGGGCGCCGATCTGGGCGCCTACGTGGGCCTCCTCGGCGGCGTTTTGGGCTTCGGCCTCGGCCTTTGCGGCGGCCTCGCGCTCGAGCATTTCCTTGTACGCGTTCGCTTGCGCGAGGGCCTCTTGCACTGCTGCGACATTCCCCAGGCCTTGCAGCCGCTTCACTTCCGCCATGACGACCTCCCTTTCTTTCTGGCAGGGACCTTCGCATGCCGGCGGCGGCATTGTCCACGCCCTTTCGGCGCGGGGGCGATACGATACCTGGCCCCCCATGCCCAAGGCGTCTTGCTCCTCGACCTCTGCTTGGCTTGCCGTGCTCCTGCCCCTGGCTGCCTGTGATCTTGGTGCCGCGACGCCGGAGCCCGTCGCTCGAACGGCTGCGGCGCTCGTCGTGACCGAGACGAGCGAGCTCGGGGCGCCGGACGGCGATCCGAGCGACTTCTTTGGCTACTCTGTGGCGCTCTCGGGGGACACGGCGATCCTCGGCGCGCCCGACGAGGACACGAAAGGCACCGATGCGGGGGCGGCGTACGTGTTTGTTCGGACGAATGGGGGTTGGGGGTTCGAGCAGAAGCTCGTGGCGAGTGATGGGGGGCCGGGGGAATGGTTCGGGCGTGCGGTGGACGTCGATGGGGACGTGGCTGTCGTGGGCTCGCCGCGCGGGGATGGCGCGGCGACCGCGTCGGGCGCTGTGTACGTGTTCGTCCGGACGAATGGCGTGTGGACGCAGCAGCAAAAGCTGTTCGGGAGTGACGGGAAGACGGGTGACACGATGGGCCAGGCGGTCGCCGTCGTGGGTGGGACGGTCGTCGCGGGGGCGCCGGCCGAGGACACGAAAGGCGCGGATGCGGGTGCGGCCTATGTATTCGGCGAGAATGGGGGGGTGTTCGCGCAGCAAAAGAAGCTCCTCGCGGCGGATGGGCAGGCGGGGGATCGGTTGGGCGCGTCGGTTGTTTTTTCCGTGCAGACCGTGATCGCGGGCGCGCCGGGGGACGACGACGCGGGGGCGGATGCGGGCGCGGCGTACGCGTTCGTGGGCGCGGGGCCGGTGTGGAGCCAGCAAAAGAAGTTCGTCGCGGCGGACGGACAGGCGGGGGACGCGTTTGGCGCGGCGGTGGCGCTCGAAGGGGATACGGCGGTCGTGGGCGCGCCGCTCGCGAATGCGGCCGGGGTCGACGCGGGGGCGGGGTATGTGTTCGCGCGTGCCGGGCTCACGTGGGCCGAGACGGGCAAGCTCGTACCGGCGGGGCTCGGCTCGGACGATCGGCTGGGGACGAGCGTGTCGATCACGAAAGGCCGGGTGATCCTGGGCGCGTTGCTCGATGACACGAAAGGCTCGAATGCGGGCGCGGCCTACGTGTTCACGGAGAGCGGGCCCGGCTGGTCGGAGGATCTTCTGCTCGTGGCGGGCGACGGGACCGCAGGCGACGCTTTTGGGTTCTCGGTGGCGATGGACGGGGAGACGGCAATCGTGGGCGCCTATCTGGAGGACGACGCCGGGACGAATGCTGGGTCGGCGTACGCGTTCGTCCTGAAAAGCGAAAATGGAGAGGCCTGCACGGCGGCCGCGTCGTGCGCGAGTGGGTTCTGCGTGGATGGCGTATGTTGCGACAGCGCGTGTGATCTCGGCGTATGCGACGCCTGCTCGATGGCCACGGGCGCGAATATGGACGGGGCGTGCACGCTGCTCACGGGGACGGCGTGTGACGACGGAGACGCCTGTACGGTCGGGGATACCTGCGCGGAAGGCATCTGCACGAGCGGAGCGCCCAAAGATTGCGGCGCAGGGGCGTGCATGGACGGCCAATGCATGACGGAAGCGGACGCAGGCGCGGACGCGGATGCCGAATCGGACGCGGGCGCGGACGCCGCGGCGGATGCAGATGCAGATGCAGATGCAGGAGCGGATGCCGAGGCCGACGCAGATGTCCCCGCGGAGGAAGGCGTTCGCCTTTCCGGCGGCGCTTGCCAGACGAGCCGCGGCACCGGCGATCACGCCGGCGTTTTGTTCCTGACGCTCCTCGCCGCCGCGCTCCGGCGGCGCATTCAGGCCCGATCGAGGATCGCCGCCAGGGACGCGAGCTGCTCCTTGATCTCGTCCCGCGCGCGGCGGAAACGAGCGAGCATCTGCTCGCGCCCGAGGCTCGGATCGTCGCTCGCGGGATCCTCGATCGGCACGTAATAGTGCTGCTTGTCGCTCAGGCTCACTGGACAAACCTCCTCATCGCAGAGGCGGATCACCGTGTCCACGGAGTCGGGGTCGATCGTGCCCACGAATTTCGAGGTTTGCCCGGTGAGGTCGATGCCGATCTCCCGGCACACCTCGACCGCCCATGGATTCACGTGTGAAGGCTCGCTGCCCGCGCTCTGGATGCGGACGTCGCCGCCGAAAATGGCACGCCCGAGCCCCTCGGCCATCTGGCTGCGCGCCGAGTTTCGCACGCACAAGAATACGATGGATCGCATCTTCGGACGTCGGAACGTCATTTCCCCCTCACCCGGCTGTCATCGGCCTCGCGCCGCGTGACGCCCTCTCGGTCGAACAATTCGAGCAGCGGAATCGCCTGCCGCCGCCCGAGGCCCGACAGATCCTTGAAATCGGCGATCGACATGCGGCCGTTTTGGTCCAGGTGCGCCTTCACCTTGGCCCGGAGCGCGTCGATATCGGCCCGGAAAAACCAAAGCTCACCGGCGTGCGTCGCGTGCCCCTCGCGCACGAGCTTCGCCAGGATCGCCTTCACTTCCTTGGGCGAAGCGCCCGAAGCCTCCTTCACGGCGAACTCGGTCAGCCCCTTGAGCTGCGCCTTCTCCAGCGCCACGCCGACCGCGCCGACCGCGCCGACCGCGCCCGAGGCCGACGCGGCCGTGATCTGCGGGGCGCGCACGACGTCGCCCTCGACGACGATGGGCTCGCCGGCGACGCTGCCGCTCTTCGACGCCGCGAGCTTGATGATCTCGTCGGCCGCCTCGGCCCCGGCCCGCGCGGCGAGGCGCGCGCGCAAGGTTTCGAGGACCATGCCGCGATCGAGCGGGTTCTTCTTTTGGTGCGCAGCGACGAGCCCACGCGCCTCGACGGCAAGCTCGACGAGCGCAGCCCGAGGCACCCAGCCGATGCGCTTGATGCGCACGAGCTCGCCCTTGTCGCCGAGCTTGTCGGCCGCGCGTTCGAGCTCGGCCGCGGGCAAGGAGAACCGCGAGGGCAAGACGTCACGCGAGAGCGGGCGCGGGGAGGCTTCGAGGGAGAGGGCGCGCATGACCGCTTGCGGATCGCGCGAGACGAAGAGCGCTTCGAGGACGGCGAGGCGCGCGGCGCGGCCGCGTTTGCGTAGGCTCTGCGGCGGGCGCGCGTCGAGGACCTCGCCGCCGCCGAGGACAGCGCCCGCGGGGCCGTCGACGTCCGAGCCGCGGAGGACGAACCGATCCCCGCCGACGACGGCGAGCGCGTCGGCGAGGCGCAGCCGGGCGAGGCGGCGGCCGTCTTCGAGGGGCTCGCCGAGCAGGTCGAGTTTGCCCGAGGAGCGCGCGGTGCCGATGTACACGGAGACGCTCATACCGCTGCGCACGGGGGCCGTGGCGCGGAGCGAGACGTCGATGCGGCGCGTGGGGACGACGCTGGGATCGTCGGTGACGAGGTCGCCGCGATGCACGGCTTCGAGCGGCAGCCCCGCGAGGTTCAAGGCGAGGCGGGTCGGCGCCTCGGCGAGGTCGACGGCGCGATCGTGGACGTGAAGGCCTCGCGCGCTCGTCTTGTGGACGTCCCCCTCGGCGCTGCGCTCCCCTGCGCGGCCCGTACCGACGACGAAAAGGGGCGCGCCGAGCGGGATCTTTCCCTCGACGAGCGTGCCCGTGACGACGGTGCCCGCGCCCCGCACGGAGAAGACGCGGTCGACGCCGAGGCGCGCGCGCGGCGCGACGGCGGGCGGCGGGAGCGCGATCAAGGCGCGCCGGACGGCGTCACGGACGGCGTCGAGGCCCTCGCCCGTGCGCGCGGAGCAGAGCACGACCTCGGCTTGCATGCGGCCCGCGAGCAGCTCCACGGCCTCGTCGCCGGCGAGGCGCGCGAGCTCCTCGCCTACGCGATCCATCTTCGTCACGACCACGACGGCGCGGCGAATGCCGAGCAACTCGCAAGCGGCGACGTGCTCGCGGGTCTGCGGCATGACGCCCTCGTCCGCGGCGACGACGAGCATCACGACCTCCATGCCGATCGCGCCGGCGATCATCGTGTGCACGAGGCGGCGATGGCCCGGCACGTCGATGATGCTGACCTCGACGCCTTCTCCGAGGCTCCACGGCGCGAAGCCGAGCTCGATCGTGATGCCGCGGCGTTTTTCCTCGGGCAGGCGATCGGTATCGATGCCCGTCAGGGCGCGGACCAGGGTGGTCTTGCCGTGATCGACGTGACCCGCAGTGCCGAGGACGAAACGGCGCACGGGCGCGAGGGTAGCCCTGCGCGAAGAAACCCGCTAGAAGGGCAGGTGGAAGCGCGCGGTCGGCTGGTGCCACCCCCGGTCTTCAAAATCGGTGCGGGGCAGTTCCGCTGTCCTGGGCAGGTTCGATTCCTGTGCGCTTCCGTCGCTTTTGCCGCTCAGGCCTCGCCGCCCTCGGTCTTGCCGTGGATGCCGTGGCGCTTGAGGTACGTGCGGACGTGGGCGCGCTCCATGCCGGCGCGCCGCGCGATCTCCGAGATGTTGCCCTTCGCCTCGTCGAAGAGCCCCGCGAAATACTCGCGCTCGAACCGCGCGAGCACGTCGTGCTTGGCCTCCTGGAAGGCCTTGCCCTTGAACGACGCGCCCGCGCCGCTCGAGACCGGGCCGCCCGCGCTCGAAGGCGGCGGGCCTGCGACGTGTGGCTCATGGATCTCCGTCAGCGCCCCGAGGTGCGCCGCCACGTCGAGCTCCTCGCCCTCGCCCGCCAGCGCATACGCCACCGCGACCGCGTTCTTCAGCTCGCGCACGTTGCCCGGCCAGTCGTGCCGCATCAGCCGTTCGAGCGTCGAGTTCGAGACCCGATCGAAGGAGGCCTCGTCCCCGCCGAGATCCCGCAGCATGCGGCGCACGAGCACCGGGATGTCTTCGAGTCGCTGCCGCAACGCGGTCAGCTCCACGCGCACCTGCGCCACACGGAAGTAGAGGTCGCTGCGGAACGCGCCGGTGTTCACGGCCCGCACGAGATCCCGCCGCGTCGCCGCGAGCACGCGCACGTCGACCTCGCGGTACGAGGAGCCGCCGACGCTCTTGATGCGCCGCTCCGCCAGCGCGCGGAGCAGCTTCGGCTGCACCTCGATCGGCAGCTCGCCGAGCTCGTCGAGGAAGATCGTCCCGCCCTCGGCCTCCACGAACGGCGAGAGGCGCTTGTCGACCGCGCCCGTGAAAGCGCCACGCTCGTGGCCGAAGAGCGTCGCCTCCGCGAGGCTCGACGGGATCGAGCCGCAGTCGACCACGACGAACGGCTTTTTTGCGCGCGCGCTCGCCTGGTGGATCGCTTGCGCCGCGACCTCCTTGCCCGTGCCCGTCTCGCCCGTGATCAGCACCGTGAGATCCGTGGACGCGACCTTGGAGAGTTTTTCGAAGATGCCGCGCATCCCGGCGCTCTGCGCGACGAGCGGGCCGAAGGCCGGGATCGAGGGCACCGTGATTCGCTCGGGCCGCGCCGGCTCGAAGGTGAGCTCGGTCTCGCCGAGCCGGAGCTTGCACGCCGCGAGCAGGAAGACCTCGCCCACGCGCACGCCGCCCGCGAACGTGCCGTTGCGGCTGCCGAGATCCCGCACGCGCACGCCCTGCTCGGTGGCCACGAGCTCCGCGTGCACCGCGCTGATCTTCGCGTCGTCGAGCACGATGCTGCACTGGGCGTTGCGGCCCACGATCACCGGCTCCGTGCCCACTTCCACCCAGCCCGCCTTGCCGGCCTTGATGCGGCCTCCGCGGACTTCGACCTTGTTTCGTGAAAGGACGGTCGCGTCGTTCACGGCGTCACCCGATTCGTCACCTGCCGGTCCTGCGTCCTCGCCCCGGCTCCGAGGAGAGGTCGAGCGCTTGCCCGATCAGCGGCGTATCCACCGTCTCCGTGGGGGGATGATCGACCCACGTGGGCTGATCGTCCTGGCTCACCGCCGCGTCGGCATCGTCCGCGACCGTCGGCGGATCGGGCGGCGCGACGTGCAGCGACGAGGGCTCCGGCGCCCGCACCGGCGGCGGCGGCTGGATCACGCGCCCGCCCGGCGCGAGCGTGCGCCAGCCGTCGAGCGCCTCGCGCGCCGTGGCGAACCGGTTCTCGCGCTTGCGCTCGAGCGCGCGCTCCAGGAACCGCTCGATCCCCGCGGGCCAGCGGTCGCCCGTCGCCTCGGCCAGGCTCGGCGCTTGCCGTTCGAGCTTCATCGCCACGAGCAGCGCCGCCGTCGTCCCCTCGAAGGGCAGCCGCCCCGAGAGCGAGCGAAATGCGACGGCGCCGACCGCGTAGATGTCCGCCCGCTCGTCCGCCCGCGCGGCGCCGCGCACCTGCTCGGGCGCCATGTATGCGAACGAGCCGAGCGTCGCGTCGAAGGCCGTCAGCGTCGGCTCGTTTTGCTCGCCGTCGCCGCGCTTGAGCTTCGAGATCCCGAAGTCCAGGATCTTCGCGCGCTCGGGCCGCTCGGGGGACGCCGTGCGCTCGATGAAGATGTTTCCGGGCTTCAGATCCCGATGAATCACGTCCGCCGCGTGGGCGGCGCAGAGCCCGCAGAGCACGTCCTCGATGATCGGGAAGACCTCGGCGAAGGGCAGGTATTGCTCGCGCTTCAGCCGGTCGGCCAGGCTCTCGCCGTCGAGCTTTTCGAAGACCAGCAAGTGCGCCCCGTCGGGGGTCAGGCCCACGTCGAGCAGGCTGCAAACGTAGGGGCTCTGAATGGCCGAGGCGATCTTGGCCTCGCGCTGGAAGCGCTGCACGAGATCGGGCTTCACGGCGGCGCGGGCGAGCAGCACCTTGATGGCTACGTCACGCCCGGTCGTATCGCTCCGGGCAGCCCACACCTCGCCCATACCGCCGCGGCCGAGGAGGCGGGTCACTCGGTAGCCCGCGAGGATGTCGCCAGGGTGGATCGCCACGGACCAGGTATCAACGACCGTACCAGCGATGGCCCGGGCAGTGGAAGGAAGAAACGCGGCGTGTGTGCCTCGGGGAACGATGCCCGCGCGTGCGCCGGAAAAGTGTTCGGATCCCCTCGACCCTGCCTTGCACTGCCTGTACGCTCCGGCCGGCCATGCCGCGAACCGCCGAGGACGTAGAGAGCTTCCTCCTGCAACTGAGCCGCCACTTCGAGATCGACGGAGGCACGTACCTCGTCTCCGCAGGCGCGGAGATGCCGCCGATCGCGATCCGCGTGGCGCCGCCGATCCTCGCCGTGCGCGTGGCGATCGGCCCGCTGCCGAAGGATCCTGAGCACCAGAACAAGCTGTTTCGTCGGTTGCTCGAGTACAACGCGACGGACCTGATGCACGCCGCCTACGGCATCGACGATCACACCGTCGTGCTGTCCGCCGCGTTGCCCCTCGACAACCTCGACCTCAACGAGCTCGAGGCCACGCTGAGCGACCTCGATCTCGCGTTGGCGCGACACGTGCCGACGCTCCACGATCTCGCCACCACCTAGGTCACGTAGCCGTAGCTCGGGAGACCAGTTCTCGGACGAGAGGCCAATCGAGATGGGAATTTTCGCGCGACTCGCCACGCTCATCAAGTCGAACCTGAACGACCTCATCAGCCGCTCGGAGGACCCCGAGAAGATGCTGAACCAGGTCGTCATCGACATGTCCAACCAGCTCATCGAGGCGAAAAAGCAGGTGGCCGTCTCGATCGCCGACGAGAAGCGTCTCGCCAAGCAGGCCGAGCAAGAGGCCGCGAACGCCGCTGAGTGGGAGCGGCGCGCGATGCTCGCGATCAAGGCCGGCGACGACAACCTCGCGAAGGAAGCGCTGGCCCGGAAGAAGGAGCACGACCAGCTCGCCGCGTCCTACAAGGACCAGTGGCAGAAGCAAAAGCAGGCCGTCGAGCAGCTCAAGACGGCGCTCCGGCTGCTCAACAACAAGATCGAAGAGGCCAAGCGCAAGAAGAACGTGCTCATCGCGCGCAAGAAGCGCGCAGAGGCGCAGAAGGCCATTCAGGAGACGCTCTCCGGCCTGAACAACGCCTCCGCCTTCGAGACGTTCGATCGCATGTCGGCCAAGATCGACCAGATCGAGGCCGAGGCCGAGGCCGCGGGCGAGATCCAGGAGCAGTACACGGGCGACACGCTCGCGCACCGCTTCGGTCAGCTCGAAGCCACGCAAGGCGCCGAGGACGACCTGATGGCGCTGAAGCGCAAGATGGGCGTCGCGCCGCCCGAGCCGCCGAAGGAGGTCGCCCCCGCGCAGGTGCGTGTCGCGGGCCCGGCCCCCGCCCCGCCGACGCAGGCCGAGCAAGACGAGCTCGCCGCCGCGCTCGCCGAGCTCGAAGCCGAAGAGCAACGCGAGCAAGCCCGCATGAAGCGTTAAGCAGCGTTAGTCGAGTAGTACCTGCCATGAGTGAAGCTGGGACGACGGGCACGGGATCCGTCCGCCCCTCCGAGCTGCGCGCGCCTGCGAGCAAGGCGCAACCGCCAGCAACCGGAGGGAACGACGGAGCCGTTTACGCAGAGGACATCGACGCCCTCCTGGGTCGGCTCGGCGCGAGCTCGAGCGGGGGGCTCGACGAAGCCGAGGCCGAGGCGCGGCTCGCGAAGTACGGCAAGAACAGGCTCCCGGATCCGCCGCAGAAGAGCGCGCTCCGGAGGCTGTTCGAGCAGTTCGCGAACCCGCTCGTCCTGACGTTGCTCGCGGCGGCCGCGATCGCGGTCGTCGTCGGCTTCACGGACCACGAGGGCGGCATTCTGCATCGCTTCGGCGACGCGATCGCGATCCTCCTGATCGTCATCCTCAACGCGTTCCTCGGCTACTACCAGGAGCGCCGCGCCGAGGCCGCGCTCGACGCCCTGCAGAAGCTCAGCGCGCCCTCCGCGCGCGTGCGCCGCGGCGGCAAGGTGAAGGTCATCGCGGCCGAGGAGGTGGTCCCGGGCGATCTCCTGGAGCTCGAAGCGGGCGACGCGATCGCGGCCGACGCGCGGCTCGTGCAGACGATCGACCTCGCGACCGAGGAAGCGGCGCTGACGGGCGAGAGCACCGCCGCGATGAAGGACGCGCTCGCGCCTGTCGCGGCGGACGCGCCGCTCGGCGATCGCGTGAACATGATCTTCACGGGGACGATGGTCGTGCGCGGCAAGGCGCGCGCCGTCGTCACCACGACGGGCAGCGGCACCGAGCTCGGCAAGATCGGCGAGATGATCCGGTCCGTCGGCGAGACGAAGACGCCGCTCGAAGAGCGCCTCGAATCGTTCGGCACGACGATCCTGCGCGCCTGCCTCGTGCTCTCGGCCGTGCTCCTCGGCTGGGGCTTCTTGCGCGGCGGCAGGCCGTGGCACGAGCTCTTGCTGGAGGCCGTGAGCCTCGCGGTCGCCGCGATCCCCGAGGGCTTGCCGGCGATCACCACGATCACGCTCGCGCTCGGCATGCAGCGCATGGCGAAGCGCGGGGCCATCGTGCGCAAGCTGCCGGCGGTCGAGACGCTCGGCGCGGCGACGGTCATCGCCTCGGACAAGACCGGCACGCTCACGCAGAACGAGATGACCGTGCGGTTCGTCTACGCCGGCGGCAAGCGCTACCAGGTGACGGGCGAGGGCTACGATCCGCATGGCGGCTTCCGGCACGAGGGCGAGATCGACCTCGAACTCGACAAGCTGCCCGCGCCGCTCACGTACACGCTCGCCACGGCCGCGCTCTGCAACAACGCGCACCTCGAGCAGGACAAGGAGACGAAGAAGTGGCGCATCGTCGGGGATCCGACGGAAGGCGCGCTGCTCGCGCTCGCGGCCAAGGGCAACCTCGCCCGCGAGTCCGTCGCCCCCTCGCACCAGTTCCTCCACGAGCTGCCCTTCGACAGCGACCGCAAGCGCATGACCGTGATCACGCGCGACAAGAACGGCCGCGAGATCGCGCACGTGAAGGGCAGCGTCGACGTGCTGCTCCCGCTCTGCGTGAAGTACGCGAGCGACGACGGCGTGCGTGGCCTGACCGAGGAGGATCGGCGCACGATCACCCAGGTCGCCGAGGAGATGAGCGGCCATGCGCTCCGCGTGCTCGCGATCTGCCGCCGCGTGCGCAAGGACGGCGTGGCGGACGACGACGTCGAGCGAGAGCTCACATTCCTCGGCCTCGTCGGCATGATGGATCCGCCGCGCGCGGGCGTGAAGGAGGCCGTCGCGACCTGCAAGCGCGCTGGCATCCGCGCGGTGATGATCACCGGCGATCACAAGCTCACGGCGACGGCGATCGCGAAGGAGATCGGCCTCTGGGACGAGGGGGACGACGCGATCACAGGCTCCGAGCTCGCGAAGATCTCGGACGAGGAGCTCACGAAGCGCGTGGAGCACCTGCGCGTCTTCGCGCGGACGACGGCCGAGCAGAAGCTCCGCATCGTGCGGGCCTTCAAGGCGAAGGGGCACGTCGTGGCGATGACGGGCGACGGCGTGAACGACGCGCCGGCGCTGCGCGAGTCGCACATTGGCGTGGCGATGGGCCTCGGCGGCACGGACGTCGCGCGGCAAGCGGCCGACCTCGTGCTCGCGGACGACAACTTCGCCACGATCGTCGAGGCGGTGCGCGAGGGCCGCGCGATCTACCGCAACATCCAGAAGTTCATCTTCTTCTTGCTCTCGTCGAACATGGGCCTGCTCGTGGCCGTGTTCGTGGTGTCGTTCTTCGGCAAGTGGCCGCCGCTGACGCCGCTCATGATCCTGTGGATCAACCTCGTGACGAACGGCCTGCCGGCCCTGGCGCTGGGCATCGATCCGCCGGATCCGCACCTCATGCGCGAGCCGCCGCGCGACACGGGCGAGGGGCTCCTGAACCGCCGCGACTACCTCGGGATCCTCTACGTCGGCGGGATCATGGGCGCCGCCGCGATCGCGCTCTACGTGCTCTCGCCGCAGGACGAACAGGGGCTCCTCCAGACGCGGGCCCTCGCCTTCTCGCTGCTCGCGCTCTCGCCGCTCTTCCACGCGTGGAGCTGCCGGAGCCCGGTCCTCTCGGCGTTCTCCTCGAAGCCGCTCGTGAGCCTCCCGCTCGTGCTCGCGTGCGCGGCGAGCGCGGCGATCCACCTCGTCGCGATCCTGGTGCCGAGCCTGCGCCCGGTGTTCCGGACCTACGCGATGTCGCCGAACGAGTGGATGATCCTGCTCGTCCTGTCGGCGCTGGTGGTCCCGGCCGTGGAGATCGCAAAGGCGATCGATCGGGCGATCCGCAAGTAGACCACCCGCTCGTTCAAGGAAAGCGACGCTCGCGCCGCAGGTGCGCGAGCAACGCTTCGAGCCCGGCTGCGTCGAGCGCGGCGAGCCGGGCTCGGCGCTCGTCGTCCATCTCGATGCCGAGCACGTCGCACGTGGCGACGATGCCCTGACGGATCCCCTCTTCGAGCCCCTCTCGGCGCGCCAGAGAGAGCGCGCCGCGCTCGTTCTGGATCGCCATGCCCGAGGCGATGTACGCGTCCCACTCCTCGCGCGTGAAGCTCGCCGTACGCGCGGCCTCCAGCGCTGCGACGAGCGGCGGGTGCTGGAGCGAAGGCGGGATCATCGTCAGGTTGCGCGCCTCGCGGAAGAAGTACGCCCACTTCTCGACGAGCGACTCGGGCTCGCGCGACGTGTCGTATTTGGGTAGTTCCAAAAAGACGAACTGGAGCTCGGGCAAGCCACGCACGCCGCTCGTCTGCTCCTGCATGCGCCACCGGCTGAGCATCGGGACCGACGCGCCGTCCTGCTTCGGCCAGAGCTCGAAGTCGCAAATGCTGATGCCGATGACGTCGTCGAGCTCGGGATAGTCGTCCCCCACTTCGAGCTGGTTCGTGTAGGCCTTCGCGACGTTGTAAACGACGCGCTTCTCGAAGGCCTCGACGTTGAGCACCTGCATCTCGACGACGTAGGTCGTGCCGCGCGCGTCGACGCACTTCACGTCGACGATCGAGTACTTGAGCTCGCTCACCTTGGGACGCTGCTCGGCCGGCAAGAACGAGACGTCCGTGATGCGGTGCGCGTGATCGAGGCCGAGCACGTCGTTCAGGAAGCCGATCAGCGCAGACTTGTGCTCCTCGGACCCGAAGATCCGCTGGAAGACGAAGTCGGTCTTGGGGTCGGCGAAGACGGGGCGGCTCATGGGGATCTTCTAGCGCGAGGTGTTCGTCGAGGTACAAGTGTCTTCGGGGCAGCCGAGATCATCCGTCTCCACGCCCATCAAGCGGAATGGAGGCGGAACCCGAAGAGGGTCGGGCCCCAGAGGACTTCGCCTGGTTCGAGCCGCCGTGGGACGAGGTGCTCGAAGTCCACGTCGGCGCAGGCGAGGATCAAGGTCGGCGGGGTCTTCACGACGAGGTGTTTCGCGACGTGCCAGGCCTCGATGGTGTTGTGGTTCGGGTGGAAGTTCCGTTCGCGTGGGAGGCTGGCAGCATCCATCGAGACCCGAATCAGGATCGTCTGATCCGGATCGGTGATGCGCTCGAAGGGGGTCGCTACCTCGCCGAAGATGCGGCCACCTCGTAGCTCACCATCGCGCGAGGCGTAGGTGAGCCGGATGCAGACCCACGCGAGGACACGCTCGAAGAACGCGGGGTCGGCTTCCTGTTCGAGCCGGGTTGGCGCCTGGAGGAAGGAGTCGAGTCTTGCCGTGTCGTCGTTCGGCGGCGGCTCTGCATGGGTGAGCCCGAGATGAGTCAGGACCGAGCGGATCGGGGTTTGCCGTTCGAGCGGGTAAGCAAGCGCGGGGGGCTCCGGGGAGAGGCTTTGTGCGCAGTAGAAGCGCACCCATTGGTAGGTGTCGCGGAGCAGCCGGTCGCGGAGCAAGTCGCGAGACGCCTCGTCGCCTCGAAGCGCGACAATGAATCGCTGACGGAGATGGTCTTCGGGCTCTTTACCATCTAGAAGACGCTGCCGGAAGGCTTGCTTGGTTTCGGAAGACCGATCGCTTTCGAGGACGCGCATAGCGATCCGGCGGATACTTTTCTCCTCGTCATCGAGCAAGGAACGAAAGTGCGTGAGCGCGTCGGGAACGTTGCACAATGCAACGGCAGCAGCCTCGCGCTCCTCTTGCTTCAACGATTCGAGCGCTGTGAGGATCCTGGGACGAACGTCCGCTCGCCGTCCGAGCGCTCGCATGGCCCCTCTTCGCACGCTCCCGTCTTCATCGTCAGGATGATCGAGCAACTCCACGAGGCGGTTATACGCCGGCGGATAATTTGCTAGCAACGGCGCAACGGCTGCGAGGAGCTGTGGGTCGTTCGACGCCAGATGCGCTTCCAGAATGGGATGTGCCTCCGGATCTTCGGCCAGGATGTTGCATGCGACATCACGCCCGAAACTGTGGTCGTATACCAACCAATGCGCATCGGCAGCATACTCGCGGAGTCGCTTTCGCAGCTCGATACGCTTACCGATTGCCGACAGGGCGATCCGCCTGAGCATGAATTTATCTTCTAGCGCGCATCTCAGAATGGTTTCCCTGGATTCCGGATCGCGTACCAATGGCCAAACAAGCGTTTCCCGGACATCATCGTCCGTCGTCGGCGAAGCGAAGAGTTCGCGGAGTTGCTGGCACTGTGCCGCTCGAGCAACGAAGTAAAGCCCCGCTGCTTGACGGACAGCCCATAAGTCCTCGGCGAGCCACGATCCAAGTTGCTCCTGTACGAGCTGCTCCTCGGGCAAGGCGCGGCAAACCGCCTCGACGATGCCGAAGCGGTTGTGCCGCACGTACGATAGAACGCGCTGGCGGCTCGCCGGATCCCGGGCAAGCGCCTTTACAGTCGCCACCCGGATATCCAGGTCCTCGGTCTCGTCCGAAAGGGCCTCGTGAAAGGCATCACGCGTCCTCGTGTTCATCTGGTCGGCAAGGCACTCGACGATGGAAGCCCGTATGAAACTGGAACGGCCACCGTTCGGGGTCCGAGGCGCCTTCGACCGCTGGAAATAGTCGCGGAGCCAGGCTCGTCCCCCTTCATCCTTGGCCAGCACTTGCACGAAGGAGCCGTGCAAGCGCTCCGGAGCGTCGTCGACGAACTGCATGATCCACACTCGCGCATCGTGGTCATCACGCAGAGCCGTGGCCGCAGCTCGAATTTCAATATCAGAGTCGGCGGTGAGGTGCTTTCGCAGATGCGGCCAGCAATCTTTCCAAATAGAAAGCGCATCGATGGCTGCGCAGCGTATGTGTATGTTCTCGTGCGAAAGAACTCCGACCAGCCGTTCTTTCATCGATTGGTCACCACGAAACACGCCGATGGCCGCAGCGACGATGAGCGGCTGCTGCTCGCGTCCCAGGAGAGCGAGGGCGAGGGGCTTTGCGGCCTGATCCTCGGCGAACACCTCAATTTCGACCCTTGCTACGTCCTGCTTTTGCAGCCGGCAGAGCAGACGCGCCCGCCATTGCGGAACGCTTGCGATTTTCCGGATGGTTTCCGCGCTGTCGACCCAAGATTTCGGCTGGTCGATGTACCGTTCCATGAGCGGCGCCGCCTCCCCATCCGGTGCGAGCACCTGGAGCAGCGCGTTACGCTTCCAGTGCCAATCGCCGGAGATGGCTCCCTTCGGTACCACCAACATCGTCTCAAGCTCACACCGGAAGGACGGCCACATCGTCTTGTCCGCAGCGAGCACAAGGGCCACCGCTGCCCGGACGGCATCTGCATCGTCCTGCTGAAAAGCGTCACGAAATCGACCCGCATGGACTGTCGATTCCGCTGCGCGTCGTGCAAGGACGTGGATCGTCGACCCACGTATATCGGCGGCATCGTCCAGCATTCGTTCACGAAGTTGGATCTCAGCGCCCCTGTCCCTCTCCAGCGCGCGCACAGCGCTCTGACGTACCGCATGGGATCGATCGTCCAGGAACCCACGGAGTCGAGGCCAATGTTCCTCGTATCTTCCAAGCAACTCGACGGCGACGGCCTGAGCCAACTCGTCTTTTCCGCTCGTCGCGGCAATGGCCTCGTCGACGTTCGGGCGTGCGCGCACGAGGGTCCGTGCCTGTCGATAAATCGTCGCCCACCAGACGGCTAGTCTCAGCTCGAAATCCCCCACGCCGAGCAGCCACGGTAGAAGCGCCGCCTCTGCCGCGGCATCCCCACGTGTCTCAAGGATCGCGGATAGCTCGCAGGTCAGCTCGTCCGTGCGGATGAGTCCACGCAGCACAGGAACCGCGCGCTCCATGGTGTCGAGGAGCGCGCGTTCTGCTGCCCCGAATCGACCGCTCGGCATCTGCATGCGACCTATCAGGAGGCGAATGACATCGATGCCTCGCACGCGGACGAACACGCGCACGCCGTCGCCGCCGTAGCCGATCGCGCGGAGCAGAAGCCGCAGCAGCCGGTGATCAGATCGATCACGCGCGGTGGCGTCCGCGAACGCCTCCTCGAGCGCCCGTGCACCCTGGATCGCATGCGCCATCGGGAGCACCTCCAGCGCGTTCCCCTCGACGAAGCGAGCCTCCGTCGCCCTGAGTCGCTCGCGCTCCCGCGCGAGGTCGATCGGAGCTTCCGCGGCGAGCCGTTCGCCGAGCGTCAGGTGGGAGAACCGATACTGCCGCGTGCCCTCGAAAAGACCCGTCTTCGGATAGAGCGCGCGCTGCTCGTCATCCCACGTCGCATCGTCGAACAGGACACGCGGGGCCCCTTCCATCGGTACGAGCACGCTCCGAGCAAACTCGACGAGCCTGCGCCGGAAGGGGGCACCACGACAAGCTTCCGGAAGTTGCTTCGCCCCTAAAAGGTGCGTGATGGCGTGTTCGTAGAGGTCGCCCAGCGAACCGGGCAGCCCGTGGTTCACGCGAAACAAGGTCGTCGCCAAGCCCAGCAGGACAGGGGTCTCCTGCCAATGTCGACCGTCGGGAAGCCCATCGAGCGCCTTGAAGAGGTCGTCGATGAAGGCGTCCTCCGGCGCCGGGAAGTATTGCCGTAGCATCCGCTCCGCTGCGATGCGCGGGAGGCCATGCAACGTCAGCTTCTTGCACCAGTCGAACCGCTTCTCGCTGAGCAGAGGTCGCGAGACCATGAGCACCCGCGCCCCCGGGTGAAGGCGGCTCATCCAATCGACGGCGTGCAAGTGCTCGGCGCAGCCCGACTCGTCCAGCCCATCGATCAGAAGCAGAATGCGCCCTTCACGAATCGCATCACGAATCAGATCCCGGAGGCCAGCGAGCCCCGGAGAGCTGAAGGGAGACAACCGAAGCCCCTCGAGGGCCTTCTGCGCCAGCGCGCCTTCCAGATCGTCCGCGAGGTCCTTGTACTTGGGCAGCTCCCCCAACCAGATGGGAACGGGTGATCCCACGTCCTTCGCTGCACGCTCCGCTGCGAGCCACGCAACCCGCCGCAAGAGCGTCGACTTCCCCGAGCCCGCCGCACCGACGATCAACGTTCGCGTCGAGAGCCCCAGCAGATCTTCCGAGGCGATCGTCTCTGTCGGCGTCTTCCACGGAACATGCGCGCGTCGCTGCGTCTCCTCCCGGATGGCCCCCTCCGCATCCCTCTGGACTTCGCCATCCCTTGCCGAGGAGGTGCCCGCCTCCTTCACGACGCCGGAATCCGTTACTTCGAGTTCGACGAAGACCTTGTCGAGCGAGTGCTCCTCGGTAGAGCCGGCGAGCCGGACTCGCCCGACCGCCTCACGCAGCCGATCGAGGTAGTCGGTGAGCGACACACTTGGCCCGCCCGATACCTCCACAGAGTTCGAGGCTCCACCGATCGGCCCTGGTTCCTCCCCGAACAAAGGTGGTTCCCACAGCGGTTGTCTCGTTCTATCTAGCCTCGCCAGCGGTCGCAGCTCTTTCTCGGCAATCGTGAAGATCTCGTGGAAGTCCCTCTGAAGAGCGCTTTCTGGCCCGTGCCGAAGGATCACCTCGTCGAACTCGGTGGGCCTCCGATTCCCGAAGTCGACCTCGTATTTACCGTTCACCTTCCGTCGAACGTTTTCCTTCGTCAGGGTTGCTCTGCGAGGGGTTATTCCGGGCCCGTTCCGGACCAGCGCAAGGAGCGCTCGATTGAGCGCCGACGCCCGCAAAGAGTTGAGCCCCTGCCCCTGGTAGCAGAGCGTCACTTCGGTATCAGTCCGCAGCGTGAGTGCCTGCTGGACCGACGGGAAGTCCAGCTTCGCATACCGTTCATTCAACAAGTCGACAGCCGCATCATGACGACCGCCATTATCGACACCACGAGCTTCCTCTTCGATGTCGCGAACCCTCGCTCGAAACGTGTCGAACCCCTCCTGCACGGAAAGCTGCCGAAGGATCTGATCGTGTCGAAAGTCGAGAATCCGAATACGAAGAGCGTCGACCAACCCACCATCACCGCATCCCGAGACGAGATATCGCCTCGGTGCTTGAGTAAAGTTTTCTTGGTCCAGGTCGTCCTTGCGCCAATAGGATCTTACCGGAAGCTCCTCGTCGTGCTCCACCCCGAACCCGACCGCGAGGATGATCGCGGAGAACTTACCACGCCCCCCGCCCCCGACTTTGCATGACCATTCAAGCGAACCACCCGGTTGATACTCGATGGTCGCGACGCCACGAATGTCCTGCGATGGCTGTTCGTGTTGCTTCCAAGCCCGATCGAGCTGCCGGACGACATCATCGGCGAACGCGGCTTGCCAGTTCATGAGCGGCAGATTGGCCCGCTCCTCAAGAGCCCCATCGTCAGGCCAGTCGTACACGTGGGGATGCACGTACCGGTGGGTCCCGCCGCGTTGCAGGGCAAGAAACGTCTGCGCCCGCTCCAGGACAGTCACATCCCAGCCGAGATGCCTTCCAGCGGCCGCAGCCATGAGCCCCGCGGCCCCGCCCCCGACAACCGCCACCTTGGCCCCGCGCTGAATTTCTCCGCTGGTATGCAGCGCCCATACGAGGTTCAGCGCGCGCACCTGCTGCGAGTACAGCGTGACTCGACGCTCGAAACAGCCGAGCACGTGGTAAGCGGGCCACCCAGAGACCCGCGTATACTTCAGGAATCGGACCGCTTCCTCGTTCGTGCCCATCGTGCTCCCGAGCCTGCCGCAAACGCTTTGCGAGAAGGCTCCGGGGCATCTTCGGCGGCACGCACCAGCGCCTTTAGGAGGACGGGAGCGTATGTGGGCCCACGGATGGCGTCAAGCCATGGAGCTCGACACCCACCCACGCAGTTCGTCCTCCCTCCCGATGCAAAGCCCGTCGCACGTGGCGAGGATGCCCCTGCCGTCCCCTCACCCCCGCGCGAGCCAATCCTCAAACCGACGCGCGCCCATCCGCGCCCCCGTGCCGGGCGTCAGCGACTGGTCATCGATCTGCGCACCAAAGTACCCAGCCGCGGCATCCGTGACGACCTTACGCGCATCCTTCTTCGCCGCGATCCACCGGCGGCCGAGCTCGTCGCACCCGAGCGCCTCGGGGCCAGCGATCTCGACCATCCCATTCCTGGGCGATTCTTCCACGACGGCCGCCAGCGCTGCCGCCACGTCATCGGCCGCGATCGGCTGCAGGAGGGCCGGCGTCAGCGTGACCGTGCCCTCCTTCGTCCCAGCATCGACAATCGCCGAGACGAACTCGAAGAACTGCGTCGCGCGCACGATCGTGTACGGCACGCTCGCCGCGCGGATCGCCGCCTCCTGCGCCACCTTTGCGAGCATGTACCCGCTCGTCGGCAGGCGCTCGGCGCCCACGACGGAGAGCGCCACGTGATGGCGCACGCCCGCGGCGACCTCGGCCGGCAGGCACACGCGGGCCGCCTGCTGGAAGAAGCTCATCACGGCATCAGCCTCGAACGACGGCGAATTGACGACGTCCACCACGACCTCGGCGCCGCGCAGGGCCTCGGCGACGCCGGCGCCGCTCAAGATGTCGACGCCCGTTGACGGCGACGCCGGTATAACCTCGTGCCCCTTCGCGCGAAGGATCCCGCAAAGCTTCTTGCCGATGAGCCCGCTCCCCCCGAACACGACGACCTTCATGACGACCCTCCGGGTTCCTGCATCCCGATCGGATGCGCTGTTGCGAGGGGGACCGGACAGCCCCTCGCCCTGTGACAGGTCCACGCAAAAAAAGTGACAGCGCCCCAGAGCCACAAACCTCCGCCGCCAGCCGCCGACCCGTTCGTCGCGCTCCGGCCGCGACTCCTCGGCCTTGCGTACCGGATGCTCGGCAGCCGGGCCGAGGCGGAGGACGTCGTGCAAGACACGTGGGTCCGCTGGCAGACGACCGACCGCGCGGCCGTGCAGGACCCGACCGGGTTTTTGGTCACCGCCGCCACGCGCCTCGCGATCAACGTGGCCCAGTCCGCGCGTGTCCGCCGCGAGGTGTACGTCGGCCCCTGGCTGCCCGAGCCGATCGACACGAGCCCCAGCGCGGAGCTCGGCGCCGAGACGCAGGAAGGCCTCGCCTTGGCCGTCCTCGTGCTCCTCGAAAAGCTCTCGCCCACGGAGCGCGCCGCGTACGTGCTGCGCGAGGTGTTCGACTACCCGCACGAGGCGATCGCCGGGATCCTCCAGCTCACCGAGGCGAACGTCCGACAGCTCGTCAGCCGCGCACGCAAGCACCTCGCGGGCGAGCGTCGTGCCCCGGTCGACGTCGAGCAGCAGCGGCGCCTCCTCGAAAACTTCATCACCGCCGCGCAGACGGGCGACCTCTCCGCGCTCGAGCGCCTCTTCGCGGCCGACGTCGCGTCGTACACGGACAGCAACGGGCAGGCGCGCATGGCCGCCCGCGTCCCGGTGCACGGCCGCGAGCGCGTCGCGAAGCTCGTCTCCGGCGGCGCGAACGGGTTCTGGTCGGGCCTCACCCTCACGTGGCTGGAGACGAACGGTCAGCCGTCCGTGCTCCTCTGCCGGGACGGCGCCGCGTTCGCGCTCGCGTCCATCGACGCGTCCGCCGAGGGCATCGAGCGCATCTACTGGGTGATGAACCCCGAGAAGCTCGTGGCCTTCGGGACGCCACGATGAATCCGCCCCTTTTCGCCTCGTGGCCGGCGTAAGCCACGCGCCTCGCGCTCTCCTCTCCGTCTCCAAACGCTCCGCCCCCCTCGCGTCACGGGGACGCGCGCGTCTCCAAACGTTCCAACACCCTCGCGTCACGACGACGCGCGCGTCTCCAAAGCTTCGAACCCCTGCGCGTCACGGTGACGCGCGCGTCTCCAAACGTTCCAACTCCCTCGGTCCACGACGACGCGTGGGTCTCCCCTCCTTCGAACACCCTCGCGTCACGACGACGCGCGCGTCTCCAAACGTCCCAACCCCCTCGCGTCACGCTCTCCCGTCCCCCTTCGAACGTTCGAGCCCCCTCGCGTCACGATTCTGCCGCGCCGGTCGGAATGTTCTGCCCCCTGGGCACACGATTGACCGCCTCCCCGGGGGGGCATCGGCCGGGTATCTTCGCGGGAACAACCATCCTCGCGGGGCCTCACACCCGGTGAACAAAGGTCCCCTGCCCCCGTCCATACCCTGCTCATGACGCCCTACCGCGCTCGCCTTGGCTCTGCCCTCACCGCCCTCGCCGTCCTCGCGGGGGCCACCTTCGCCACCTCGCCCGCGGCCGCCGAAGGGTCGGCCGTGCGCGCCGCGCTCGTCGAGACCAAGTCCATCAAGCTCGACGGCGTCCCCAAGGAGTGGCCCTCCCTGATGGCGCTCTCGTACGCCACCAAGGGGCAGCCGTCGAAGGCGGACCTCGAAGCCAAGGCGGCCCTCTCCTACGACGCCACCAGCATCTTCGTCGCCGTCGACGTCACCGACGACGCCCTGCGCGGCGGCGGCGGCGACCACGTCGTCCTCACGCTCGGCTTCCCGGGCGGCGTCGTGCACGAGGTGCTCCTCTACCCCGGCGACCCCGGCAAATCCCCCGGCGCGGCCAAGACCAAAGACGGCAAGGCCATCACGGGCGCCAAGGTCATCGAGGCCCCGCGCAGCGGCGGCTGGACGCTCGAAGCGACGATCCCCTGGACCGCCTTCCCCCCCGCCGCGACGACCCGCGTCGGCCTGCGCGGCGCGATCCACGTGCACGACGCCGACGCCGGCAGCGCCATCGAGTCGTCGATCGGCACCGCGCCCTCGACGAAGTACGAGTCGCTGCCGCCCGTGTCGATCGAGAGCGAGCAAGCGCTCGCCGAGGGGCTGCTGAAGGAGAAAAACGTCCGCGGCGCGCCCAAGTTCAACCTGATCGCGGACGTCGCAGGCGACTCGCTGAAGGAGCGCGTGCTCGTGTGGGATCGGTACCTCGTCGTCCTCGGGCCGACGTTCCGCAAAGGCACCGAGTACTACTGGAACGACCTCAGCGTCGACGTCTCCGCAGGCATGTTGCCCTCGTTCGAGGCGCGGGATCTGACGGGCGACGGGCAGGCGGAGATCCTCCTGCGCAAGCGTCTCGGGACGCCGAAGAAGTACCGCGAGTATTTGCAGGTCTTGCAGTTCGGGAAGTCGGACGTGCCGACGACGTTGTTCCAGCGCGAGATCGCGGTCGTGACGGAGAAGGGCGCGGTCGAGAACGAGGTTCGCTTCGACAACGACGGCGCGAAGGTGGCGATCACGATCCTGCCCGGCAAGGCGAAGGAGTTCCACGCAGGGAGCTACAACGAGGGGCGCGAGAACACGATGGATCCCGTGCTCCTGCCCTGGGAGACGATCGCTTCCCAAACGTACAAGTGGAACGGCAAGGCCTTCACGAAGGCCGGCGAGACGACCCAAGCCGCGACGCCTCCGCCCGCCGCAGCATCCAAGCCGTCCGGCGAGACCGTGAAGCCCGAGGCGCCCAAGGGCCCGAGCGCAGGTGAGCTGCTGGAGCAGGTCTACGCGCTCTACAAGAAAGAGCGGAGCGTGACGGGCAAGGCGCGGTTCAACGTGTCCGCGGATGTCTCAGGCGACAAACAACCCGAGACGATCCTGCTGCACGATCGAGACCTCGTGATCTTCGGCAAGGGCTTCAAAGCAGGCACGGGTTACTCGTTCCTCGCGCTCTCGCAGTTCACGAAAGGCACGGACATCACCGAGATCAGCGCGATGGATCTGACCGGCGACGGCAAAGCCGAGATCATCGTGCAAGGCACGCTGCACGCAAACGCCTCCCCCGAAGCAGGCGGAGGCACGGTCGATCGCGACGTGTTGCTCGTCTACAAGATCGAAGGCGAAGGCCTGAAGCGCGTCTTCGCCGCTGAGATCGGCCGCGCCATCGGCAAGAAAAAGGTGAGCGGCGCCCACCGCTTCGTGAAGGCTGGCAAAGGCGTCGAGATCGAACTCGCCTCCGGCAAAGCCACCGAGTGGACCGCCGCGACCTACCCCTTCACCCAGGACACGAGCGCCAACGGCGGCATCGAGCCGCTGCTGCTCCCCTGGAGCAACCTCAACCCCGTTCGGTACCGCTGGACCGGCTCGGCGTTCGGCCGCTGAGCTGAGCTGAGGCGTCGCCGCCGGGGCGCTGCCCCGGACCCCGCGGGGGCTGTCCGCCCCTCGACCCGGACCAGGCACAGCCTGGACCGGGGGTGGAAGAACTGCGCGATGCGCAGTTCTTCCAACGGGCCGGTGGCAAGACCGCAAAGGTCGTCGCACGCAGCGGCACATTGCCGGCGAAGACGTCAGCGCTGCCGTCTTGGTGGGCAGGGTCGTGGGTGGTCTTGACCCTGGCTGTTCGATGAACTGCGCGGAGCGCAGTTCATCGACCTGGGTCCAGCCCCTGGCTGGTCCGGGTCCAGGGGTGGACAACCCCTGGTCGGGTCCGGGGTGAAACCCCGGCGCGACGCTCCTCTACAGAGCGATCTTCTTCCAGTCGCCGCTTCGGAACTTGAAGACCATCACAGCTGCGAGGAGCAGGGCGTAGACCACGCCGGCGGTCCAGATCCCCATCAGGCCGAAGTCGAGCGTGATGCCGAGCAGCCAGGCGAGGGGGACGAGACAGAGGAAGTGGAGCACGAGCTCCACGAGCATCACGAAGCGCGTGTTGCCTGCGCCGAAGAGGGCTTGCGTGAGGATCATGCCGATCGCGATGATCGGCGTGCAGATGCCCATGACGCGCATCGGCCCGAGGGCGACGTCGCGCACCACTTCGCTGTGGGAGACGAAGGCCAGGATTTGCGGGGCGAAGACCGCCTCGCAGAGACCTACGACGCCGAAGATCAGGAGACCGAGACGCACCGACGTCCAGCCGAACGTCTCGGCTTTGTCGCCGTTGCGCTCACCGAGGGACTGCGCGACGAGCGTCGCTGTGGACGTGCCGAAGGCGAGGCAGGCGGTGAACGTCAGCTTGAGGACGCCGACGATCACGGTCGTCGCGGCTCCGTTGACTGGCTCGGCTTTGCCGCCGGGGCACATCGCCGAGACCACGCCCATCGGGTGCACCTCGTCGAGCTTGCCTGCGATCATCGCGAAGAGCGCGAAGCCTGTCATGACGGCGATGGTGGCCACGCCGCTCGGGATCGAGAGCCTCAGGATCGACCAGGTCAGCCCGCGGTCGAGGTTCTTCCAGCGGAACGGGGCGTAGAGCTTCCGGAACTGCGGCAGGAGCGCGTAGCCGACCATGATCGCGAGGCCGACGTACGTGGAGGCGAAGCCTGCGATGCCTGCGCCTGCGATGCCCATCTTCGGGATGCCGAGCGCGGCGTTGCCGAAGATGAGCAGGAAGCAGAGCACGATGTTCAGCGCGTTCATCGCGACGGCCGAGACGAGGTGGATGTGCGTCTTGCCGATGCCGTCGAAGAAGGCCTTGAAGGCGAACGTCGTCGCCATCGAGGTCACGCCGAGCAGGCGCCAACGCAGGTACTCGTCTGCGGCCGTGCGAGGGCCCTCGACCTTGATGATCGCGCCGAGGATGTACGGCGAGGCGAAGTAGCCGATCGCGGAGAAGAGGATGCCGGCGACGAGCGCGAAGAGCGCGGCGTTGAAGAGGACGGCGCCTGCGTCTTCGTGGTTCTTCTCGGCGAAGCGGCGGCCGACGAAGGCCTGCGTGCCGACCGAGATGGAGGAGAGCGAGCCTCCGAAGAGCCAGAGGACGATCAGCGACGGGAGGAGCGCGGCTTGCGCGTTCGACGATTCTGGGCAGGGCAGCCGGGCGAAAAAGACGATGTCGATCTCGTTGACGACGCTCTGCGTGAGCATCGCGCCGACCGTGGGGAGAGCCAGCTTGAGAATGGCTCGGTGCGGTGGGCCGGAGGTGACCACGTTTTCGCCCACGGCGGGCGGAGCAATCTGGGCCATCGAGTGTGCGCGGTATACAACGTGACGGCGCGCGATCGAGCAAAATGAGCGGCGCTGGGGCGCCGGGCGGCTACTTCGTCTTGGCCGCCGGCTTCGAGCCCTGCCCGCCTTCTCCTGCCTTGGACGCCATGCGGGTCTTCTTCTTGCGCCTCAAACGAGCTTGCTCGTCCTTGTCCTTCGAGGCTGGCTCGGCGTGGGACGGCTCGGTCGGCTCGGCGTGCGCGACGTCGCCGGCGTGGACGACTTTGTTCGCTCCGGCGGAAGCCTTGTCGCCCGAGGCGGGCGTGACGCTCGGCTTGTCCGCCTGCGCGACCGCGGCGATCATCTGGCTGCTCGCTGCGGCCTCCTTCTTCGAGGCGCGCTGCGACGGGCGCGGACGGGCCCGCGTGGGCGGAGGCGGCTCCGGGTCGGCCGAGATCGGCACCTCGGCGAGCTGAAGCGGCTCGGGGGCAGCCGCGGGCTCGGGGACGGCCGCGGGCTCGGGGGCAGGCGCAGAAGCGGGGGCGGCGGCGGGATCGGCCGCGGGGGCGGCGGCGACCGTCGCGGGATCGGCGGCAGGCGCAGACGCGGGCGCGGGCTCGGCCACGATGGCCGGCGCGGGCGCCGGCGCGGACTTCCAGGCGACGGGGATCATCGCGCCGATGTCCCTCGCCTTGCCGGCGAGCAGCACGGTCGCGAACGCCATCGCGGCGGCGAGGGCGGCAAAGCCCGCGGTCCTGCGGCGCCGGCGCGCGCGCACCGGGGCGCCGAGGGCCAGCATCGCGGCCTCGCGCATCTCGGCGGCGGTCTGGAAGCGCAGGCCGGGGTGGCGCGAGAGGGCGCGCATGACGAGGTCGTCGACGGCCTCGGGCAGGCGCTTGCCCGCCGCGCGATCCCGCAGCCGCTCGGGGCTGCCCTTCATCTTCGCGTCGACGATCACGGCGGCGCTCGCGCCCGCGAAGGGGAGCGCGCCGGTGAGCATCTCGTAGAGCACGCAGCCGAGCGCGTAGAGGTCGGCGCGGCCGTCGACGCGGCCGCCGGCGGCCTGCTCGGGCGCCATGTACTCGGGCGTGCCGAAGAGCGTGAAGCCGGCCGCGACCGCGTTGTCGCCGCCCGGCGCGCCGAGGAGCGCCTCGCCGATGTCGTCGGGCGTGTGCGCGAGGCCGAAGTCGAGGACCTTCACGGTGCCGCTCTGGGTCAGGAAGACGTTCGCGGGTTTGACGTCGCGATGGACGATGCCCGCGGCGTGCGCGACCTCGAGCGCGCCGAGCACGCGGATCACGATGCGGAGCGCGCGTTGCCAGTCGACCTCGCGATCCCGGGCGATCAGGGCTTCGAGTGTCTCGCCTTCGAGCAGCTCCATGACGCAGAAGAGGCGGCCGTCCGCGGCGCGGCCGAAGTCGTGGAGGTCGACGAGGCCTTCGTGCGAGAGGCGCGACATGGCGCGGGCCTCGTGGCGGAAGCGCGCGGCAAACTCGGGCGAGGCGCCGTGCTCGGGGGCGAGGATCTTCACGGCGACGCGGCGCCCGAGATCGACGTGCTCGGCCTCGTGCACGACGCTCGTCGCGCCGCCGCCGATCTCGCGGACGAGGCGGAGACGCGTGCCGGGCAAGAGGCCCTCTTCCTCGGCGGGAAGGGCCTGCGGCGCCGCGGGGCGGGCCTTCTCCTCGAGGGCGGCCTCGAACGTGGAGCGCGCGCCGGTGACGAGGCGCGCGAACTCGCGGCGGCTCTTCGCGGGCTCGCTCGGGAAGAGCGAGTGCATGAGGTACTGCGTCCGCGCGCGCACGCCTCGCTCGCCGCCAGGCAAGGGAGGCGCCGCGCCGAGGAGCTTGGCGAGGTCGCGCGCGGCGACACGCGCCATGCCGTACCGCACCTCGCGATCGAAGGCCGTGAGCTTCGCGAGGAGCGTGTCGAGCTCGGGCGGCGCGCCGATCTGCGCGGCGATGGGCGGGAGGTTCTGCGCGTTCCGCGCGACGGCCGCCATGTGCACGGCCGCGTCGCCCTGCAAGAAGCGCCGGCCCGCGCAGAGCTCCCAGAGCATCACGCCGAGCGCATAGACGTCGACACGCGCGTCGCCGGTGTCGCCATTGGCGACCTCGGGCGCGACGTAGCCGGGTTTGGCGAAGACGACGCCGCTCACGGTGCGGCAGCGGCGGTTCATGCCGCGCGCGGTGCCGAAGTCGATGATCTTCACGTCGCCCGCGTAGCTGACCATCACGTTCTGCGGGGAGAGGTCGCGGTGCACGATCGCGAGCGCGCGGCCCGAAGGATCCTTGCGCTCGTGCACGTGCGCGAGGGCCTCGGCGATCATCGTGGCGACCGCGACGGCCTCGGACCAGCCGACGCGATACCCGAGCGCATGCGCGCGCCCGCGCACGTCGCCGAGGCTCTTGCCCTCGACGTGCTCGACGACCGCGTACGGCTCGCCGGTCTCGTCGTCGAGCGAGGCCTCGAGGACCTGCGCGACGCCGGAGTGCTGGAGCTGCGCCTGCACGCGGGCCTCGTCGAGGAAGCGCGCGATGAAGCTCGGATCACTCGCGTGATCACGGCGAATGACCTTCACGACGACGGGCCGCTCGGCGCCCTCGATGCCCATGGTCGACGCGAGGTAGACCTCGCCCATGCCGCCGCGCGCGATGCGACGGAGCAAGAGATACCGGCCGAGGACCCGCGGGAGCTCCTCGCCGGGCCCCGCGCCGGCGCGCTCGTCGTCGTGCCCAGCGGCGAGCTCCGAAGCACGCGTCGCCTGCGCCGCGCCGTCCGCGCCGGCGCGATCCATGTCGAGGGGGGCAGTCGCCATGCCCACACGCTAGAAATGTAAGACAAGGTGGGCCAATAATTCGGCATCTGGAGGGCTCGACTTGGGTGGAAGACCGCAGGCAATTGCCGCAGGCCCTCCGGTCGGCTATGAATGGGTCGGATGTTGCGGTTCGCGGTTCTTCGTGCGCTGGCCGTCGCGGCGATCTTCGCCGTGGCTTGGCTCGTGCCGCTCCGCGCACACGCAGCGATCGTGCCGACTTGTGACGATGGGGGCTCCGCCGCGACAAGCGCGGCTCCCCCAAACCCCCCCGAAGATTGCTCGGCGCCGCTGGATCAAACGGACGAAGTCGATCCGGAGATCGCGGCGATGTGTGACGAGCGCGGCGCCACGGCGGTCGCGCCAGGGCGGATCCACCCAGAGACCGACGCGCGCATCGACGCGGGGGTCTCGTGTGACGGGACGGAGTTCGGTCCGGCCCTCGGTCCTTCCCACGGCGAGCAGAACCCCGTCGCGTCGTTCTTCGCGACCGTACCGGACGCCATGCTTTCGGCGTCCTTCGATCTCCGACCGGCCTACGCCGTCGAGCTCCCGGCGTACCCGCCGGTGGAGGGCGCCCCGCTTCGGGGTGTTCGCCGAGAGATCGATCGTCCCCCTCGCCTTTCGTCGTAGTCGTCGTCGCGCGGGATCGCGCGATGACGACGGGCCGTTTTGATCGCGCGCGCGTGCCAAGGGCGTGCGCGTGGCGAGCTCCGACGGCCTTCGAGACGGAACACGAAGAGGAAAAACTCGCGCATCGGCCCTGCGCCCCTTCTGGTTGAAGGCGGGGGGGCGCCGCCGGTCCGCACGTGTCACGGCAGCGTCGTTCGAAAGACGACGCTCGAGATCGTGGATTTTCGCCCCGAAGGACATGCGTCGGGGCGATCGGGGTGTCGGCTCTCGCGGCGCGAAAAGGAGCGTCACGCGGGCAGCACCGTGTCGAAAGAAAGAGAAGAAACATGAACAAAGGAACCGCCATCGTCGGCTTCCTTCTCTGCTTCATGGCAGGGATGGCGCTGATGTGGGGCATCGATCGCGGCGCCGGGGGCCACACGGCCAGCGCCGAGGCGACGCAGGAGTTCGTCGCCGGCGGGACGTGGGATCACAGCGACGCGTCGGTCCCCGTCTCGTCGAAGGATCCCACGTGGGGCAGCCCGAACGCGCCCGTCACGCTGGTGCTCTTCAGCGACTTCGAGTGCCCCTTCTGCAGCAAGGTGGAGGCGACGCTGACGCAGCTCCGCGAGGCGTACGGCCCGCAGAAGCTCCGCATCATCTGGAAGTCGAACCCCCTGCCCTTCCACAAGAACGCGCGTCCCGCGTCCGTCGCGGCCGAGACCGTGTTCCGCATGAAGGGCCCCGAGGCCTTCTGGAAGTTCCACGAGGTGGCGTTCCAGAACCAGCGCGCCCTGACGCCCGAGAACTTCGAGCAGTGGGCCACGCAAGCAGGCGTGGACAAGGCCAAGTTCAAGGCCGCCTACGACAAGCAGGAGTTCGCCGCGAAGGTGGACGCCGACCTCGCCGCCGGCAAGGCCGCGGGCGTCTCCGGCACGCCGGCGTCGTTCATCAACGGCATCCTGCTCAGCGGCGCGCAGCCGATCGACAAGTTCAAGCAGGTGATCGACGAGCAGCTCAAGGCCGCCGACGCCGCGATCAAGGCCGGTACGAAGCCGGAGAAGGTCTACGCCAAGCTCTCGCAGGAGAACAAGGCGAAGGCGCCCCCGCCGGCGAACCGCGATCAGGCGCAGCAAGAGGACAAGACCGTCTGGAAGGTGCCCGTCGGCACGTCGCCCGCGAAGGGCCCCGAGACGGCGCTCGTGACGATCGTCGAGTGGTCCGATTTCCAGTGCCCCTTCTGCAGCCGCGTGGTCCCGACGCTCGACGAGGTCGTCAAGACCTACGGCGACAAGGTCCGCCTCGTCTGGAAGGACAACCCGCTGCCGATGCACCCGCGCGCCGAGCCGGCCGCGGAGCTCACGCGTGAGGCCCGCGCCCAGAAGGGCGAGGCAGGCTTCTGGGCCGCCTACGATCTGCTCTGGAAGAACCAGCAGAAGCTGACCGACGACGATCTCCTCGGCTACGCCAAGGAGCTCGGGCTGAACGTCGACAAGGTGAAGACCGCGATCCTCGACAAGAAGTACCTCGCCGAGATCACGGCCGACCAGGACCTCGCCGACGAGCTCCAGGCGAGCGGCACGCCGCACTTCTTCATCAACGGTCGCCGTCTCGTCGGCGCCCAGCCGATCGAGAAGTTCAAGGCCGTCATCGACGAGGAGATCAAGAAGGCGCAAGACCTTCTCTCGAAGGGCGTCGCGGCGAAGGACCTCTACAACGAGATCATCAAGGACGGCAAGACGCCGCCCCCGCCCGAGAAGAAGACGGTCGATGTGGCCCCCGCCGACTCCGCCTGGAAGGGCAGCGACAAGGCGAAGGTCGTGATGCAGATCTTCAGCGACTTCGAGTGCCCCTTCTGCAAGCGCGCAGAGGACACGGTCGCCCAGGTCGAGAAGGCCTACGGCGACAAGGTGAAGATCGTGTGGCGCCACAAGCCGCTGCCGTTCCACAAGAGCGCGATGCCCGCAGCTCTCGCGGCCGAGGAGGCCAAGAAGCAGAAGGGCAACGAGGGCTTCTGGAAGATGCACACCGCGCTCTTCAAGGGCGCCGGTACGCCGGACGCGTTCGCCCGCACGACGCTCGAGAAGTACGCGGAAGAGCAGGGCCTCGACCTCGGGAAGTTCAAGTCCGCCCTCGACTCCGAGGCGCACAAGAAGTTCATCGAGAGCGAGAGCGCCGTGGCCGACAAGGCCGGCATCAGCGGTACGCCCGGCTTCCACATCGCAGCCGCCGGCAAGACGGAGGGCTACTTCATCAGCGGCGCCCAGCCGTTCCCGAAGTTCAAGAAGCTGATCGATCTCGTCATCAAGGAGAGCGGCGCCGCAAAGAAGTGAGCGGTCCGTTTTCCTGACAATCGATGAACCACCACGAGGGGGCCTCACCGCCCCCTCGTGGCTTTTTGTGGCCGTTGCGCCGGGGCGCTGCCCCGGACCCCGCGGGGGCTGTCCGCCCCTCGACCCGGACCAGGCACGGCCTGGACCGAGGCGGAAGAACTGCGCGTTGCGCAGTTCTTCCAACGGGCCCGTGGCAAGACCACGATGGTCGTCGCACGCAGCGGCACATTGCCGGTGGAAACGTCAACGCGGCTGTCTGGGTCGGCAGGTCGTCGCTGGTCTTGAACCTGGCTGTTCGATGAACTGCGCACCGCGCAGTTCATCGACCCCGGGTCCAGCGCCTCGCTGGTCCGGGTCCAGGGGTGGACAACCCCTGGTCGGGTCCGGGGTGAAACCCCGGCGCAACGCTCAACTGCGCTTCTTGTGGCGGCCTTCTTGTTCCCACCAGAGGACGTAGCGGACCTGCGCGGCTTCGCGTTCGTCTTCGGGGAGGTCGTCGTAGTAGCCGAGATCTCGGCCGACGATGGGCGCGAGTTCCTCGGCTGCTGCGCGGCGGATTGTGGGCGATCCCGAGAGGAGTGCGTCGATGAGCCACTCGACGCGGTTGCGTGCGGCGTTTGTGGTCCACCAGGCGTCCCACTTGCGTGCGTCGCGGCGGAAGTCGTGCCGCGTGATGTGTACGAGCGCGCGGTGGGCGGCGTCGACGAGCTCGGCGGTCGTCTCGCCGAGCGTTGCGATGAGCACGGGGACTGATTTCGGGATCAAGAGCTCGCCGAGGGTCTCGATGGCGAGCAGGCGCCGGCCTGCGCGTTCGGTGGAGGTTCGCGCGAGACGCTCGAGGGTCGGGAGGATGGGCGCCTCGGTCGCGGGGCCTGCGGTGATGAGCGCTGCGGCTGCGCGACGCGCGACGCGACGAACCGGGGCGGCTTCGTCGAAGAGACGCACGGAGACGGCTTGCGCGCTCTCGGGGTACACGAGCTCGCCGAGCAGGTGCGTCGCCCAGAACCGCACGTCGGGATCGTTGGCCGTGCTGCGCACGGCGAGGAAAGGCACGGCGGGGCGGCCCATCGCGACGAGGAGCGCGAGCAGAGGGCCGCTGCGGGAGGCGAGCGGGAGCTCGGCGCCTCGCGAGAGCACACGCGGGTCGATGCGCAGCGGACCCGGGAAGCGGGCCATGATGGCCTGCATCGCGGCCTCGCCGAGACGGACGAGATCCTTCTGCGCTTCGCCGTCTTCCGTGCCGGCGTCGAGGAACCGCTGCACGAGGGTGACGGGATCCAGACCCGCGGCGCGTGCGCGGCTCGGGAGCGTGCTGCCTGCGGGAGCGACGTTCCAGTCGGCGGGCGGAGCTGCGCTGGGCTCGTTCGTGGCCGGACGGCGGGTCCACCCATCCTGCGGCGGTCCCGGGATCGTCTCCGGCGGGCCTGGCGTGTACTTGTCGCCGCCCGGGGGCGGGACGCGCACGGGCGGCGCGGGTGTGGCCGGGGTCGGGGGGACGTCGGGCGGGGGCTCGCAGGCGTCGGGCGGGGGCGCGGGCGCA